>NZ_VISU01000012.1:120219-189798 GCF_007827625.1 Micromonospora sp. CNZ297
GCCCGGTGGTGTGGCGGGGAGTCCCTCCCCCCCACCGCGGGGGGGGGGGCCGGCCTTGTGTGTTCGGGGGGGGGGGGGGCCTCCCCCCCGGGGGGGGGGGGGGCCCGCCCCGCCCCCCCCCCCGCCACCGCACCCCCACCCCCGAACGCCTCTCCACCTCCCCCGGGAAGAAGGTGTCCGTCCACCATGTCCAGACTCCGTACCGGAATCGTCGCGGTGCTCGCCGCGGTCGGCCTGGTCGTCACCGCGGCCCCCGCCCCACCGGCACTCGCCGCCGGCGGCCCGAACCTCGCCGCCGGGCGCACCGCCACCGCCAGCAGCGTCAACGGCCCCTACGTCGCGGCCAACCTGACCGACGGCAACCAGGGCAGCTACTGGGAGAGCAGCGGCGCGCTGCCCCAGTGGGCGCAGGTCGACCTGGGAACCAGCCGCGCCGTCGACCAGGTCGTGCTGAAGCTCCCGGCCGCCTGGGAGGCGCGCAACCAGACACTGTCCGTGCAGGCAAGCGCCGACGGCAGCGGCTTCACCACTGTCGTCGCGTCCGCCGCCCGCACGTTCAGCCCGGCCGCCGGCAACACCGTGACGCTCGGCTTCACCGCCACCGACGCCCGCTACCTGCGGGTCGTGATCACCGCGAACACCGGCTGGGCGGCGGCGCAGCTCGCCGAGCTGGAGGTGTACGGCGCGGCCACCTCCTCGACCAACCTGGCGCTCGGCCGGACCATGACCGAGAGCGGCCACGCCGACGTGTACGGCGCGGGCAACGCCAACGACGGCAACGCGGCCACCTACTGGGAGAGCCCGAACAACGCGTTCCCGCAGTGGATCCAGGCCGACCTGGGCGCCGCCACCGGCGTCAACCGGCTGGTGCTGCGGCTGCCGTCCGGCTGGGGCGCGCGCACCCAGACGATCACCGTGCAGGGCAGCACGAACGGCTCCACGTTCGGCACGCTCGTCGGGTCCGCCTCGTACGCGTTCGACCCGGGCGGCGGCAACACCGTGACTGTCACAGTGCCCACCGCGTCCACCCGGTACGTGCGGCTGCTGTTCACCGCGAACAGCGCCTGGCCCGCCGGGCAGCTCGCCGAGCTGGAGATCTACGGCCCGGCCAGCGGCGACACCCAGGCGCCGAGCGCGCCGGGCAACCTCGCGTTCACCGAGCCCGCCACCGACCAGGTGCGGCTGACCTGGACCGCGTCCACCGACAACGTCGGCGTCACCGGCTACGACGTGTACGCCAACGGTGTGCTGCGCACGAGCGTCGGCGGGTCGACGCTGACGTACACCGACACGCAGCCGGCCGGGACCACCATCTCCTACTACGTGCGGGCGGGGGACGCAGCAGGGAACGTGTCGGCGAACAGCACCACGGTGACCCGGACCGGCAACACCGGGGACACGGTCGCGCCCACAGCGCCCGGCAGCCTCGCCTACACCCAGCCGGCGAGCGGGCAGATCCGGTTGACCTGGACCGCGTCCACGGACAACGTGGGCGTCACCGGCTACGAGGTGTACGCCAACGGCACGCTGCGCACCACGGTGAGCGGCTCCACGCTCACGTACACCGACAGCCAGCCGGACAGCGCCACCGTCTCGTACCACGTGCGGGCCCGCGACGCCGCCGGGAACGTGTCGGCGAACAGCAACACCGTCACCCGCACCGGCAGCGGCACCGGCGGCACCAACCTGGCGGTCGGCAAGCCCGCCACCGCGTCGTCGATGGTGCACGTGTTCGCCGCCGCGAACGCCGTCGACAACGACGTCTCCACGTACTGGGAGGGCGCGCCCGGCGCGTACCCGAGCACGCTCACCGTCGCGCTCGGTGCCAACGCGAGCATCAGCGCGGTCGTCGTGAAGCTGAACCCGGACCCGGCGTGGGGCGCGCGCACCCAGACGTTCCAGGTGCTCGGCCGGGAACAGTCCGCGTCCGGGTTCACCAGCCTGGCCGGCTCCGCGACGTACTCCTTCAACCCGAACAGCGCCAACACGGTGACCGTCCCGGTCTCCGCGACCGCCGCCGACGTCCGGCTCCAGTTCACCGCGAACTCCGGCTCCTCCAACGGGCAGGTCGCCGAACTCCAGGTCATCGGCGTTCCGGCGCCCAACCCGGACCTCACCGTCACGGCCGTCACCGCGTCGCCGTCCGCGCCGGTGGAGACCGACACGATCACGCTGTCCGCCACCGTGCGCAACGCCGGCACCGCGGCCTCCGCCGCCACCACCGTCACCCTCTACCTGGGTACGACGAAGGTCGGCACCGCCGCCGTCGGCGCGCTCGCCGCGGGCGCGTCGAGCACCGTCTCGGCGGCCATCGGCGTACGCGACGCCGGCAGCTACCCGCTCACCGCGAAAGTCGACGAGTCGAACACGGTGATCGAGCAGAACGAGGCGAACAACTCCTACACCAGCCCGACCCCGCTGACTGTGAGCCCGGTCGCCAGCTCCGACCTGGTCGCCTCCGCCGTCACCTGGTCACCCGCCACGCCGAGCGCCGGCGCGAGCGTCTCCTTCGCGGTGACGCTGCGCAACCAGGGCACGATCGCGTCGGCGAGCGGTGCGCACGGCATCACGCTGACGGTGCGCGACCAGTCCGGCGCGGTGGTCCGCACGCTCACCGGCTCGTACAGCGGCACGATCGCCGCCGGTGCCACCGCCGGACCGGTGTCGCTCGGCACCTGGACCGCCGCCAACGGCCGGTACACGGTGCGGGTGGTGCTCGCCGACGACGCCAACGAGCTGCCTGTCAAGCGGCAGAACAACACCAGCGACCGGGCGCTGTTCGTCGGCCGCGGGGCCAACCTGCCGTACGACGCGTACGAGGCCGAGGACGGCGCGACCGGCGGCGGCGCGCAGGTGATCGGGCCGAACCGCACCATCGGCGACCTCGCCGGAGAGGCGTCCGGCCGCCGCGCGGTCACACTGAACACCACCGGCGCGTACGTCGAGTGGACCACCCGCTCGGCGGCCAACGCCCTGGTCGCCCGCTTCTCCATTCCGGACGCGCCGGGCGGCGGCGGGATCGACTCGACCATCAACATCTACGTCAACGGCGTGCTGCACAAGCCGATGAGCCTCACCTCCAAGCACATCTGGCTCTACGGCGCCGAGGCCGGGCCGAGCGACTCGCCGAGCGCCGGCGCGCCCCGGCACCTGTACGACGAGGCGAACGTGCTGCTCGACACCACGGTCCCGGCCGGCAGCCGGATCCGGCTCCAGAAGGACCCGGCGAACACCACCACGTACGCGATCGACTTCGTCGACACCGAACTGGTGTCGCCGCGCGCGAACCCCGACCCGGCCCGCTACAAGGTGCCGACCGGGTTCAGCCACGCCGATGTGCAGAACGCGCTCGACGCGGTCCGGATGGACACCACCGGCACCCTGGTCGGCGTCTACCTGCCCGCCGGCACGTACGAGACGGCGCAGAAGTTCCAGGTGTACGGCAAGGCGGTGAAGGTCGTCGGCGCCGGCATGTGGTTCACCCGGTTCCAGACGCCGCGCAACCAGCAGAACACCGACGCCGGTTTCCGGGTCGAGTCCTCGGCGAGCGGGTCGACGTTCGCCCACCTGGCGTTCTTCGGCAACTACACGAACCGGATCGACGGGCCCGGCAAGGTGTGGGGCGAACTGAAGGACGTGGACGACCTGACGCTGGACAGCGTCTGGGTGGAGCACACGGTCTGCGCGTACTGGGGGGTGAGCGTGGACGGGTTGACCATCCGGGACAGCCGGTTCCGCAACACCTTCGCCGACGCGGTGAACATGACGAACGGCAGCACCAACAACCTGGTCACCAACTCGGAGGGCCGCTCCAACGGCGACGACGCGTTCGCGCTGTTCTCCGCCACCGACCAGGGCGCGTCAGGCGGCAACCACGGCAACGTGTTCGAGAACCTGACCGCCACGCTCACCTGGCGGGCGGCGGGGCTGGCCGTGTACGGCGGCTACGACAACGTGTTCCGCAACCTGTACATCGCCGACCAGCTCACGTACTCGGGCATCACGATCAGCTCGCTGGACTTCGGCTATCCGTTCGTCGGGTTCGGCGCCAGCCCGCCCACCCGGTTCGAGAACATCTCGCTGATCCGGTCCGGCGGGCACTTCTGGGGCGCGCAGACGTTCCCGGCGATGTGGTTGTTCTCCGCGTCGAAGGAGTTCCGCGGCATCCGGGTGACCGACGTGGACATCGTCGATCCGACGTACTCGGGGATCATGTTCCAGACCAAGTACAACGGCAGTCAGCCGGAGAACCCGATCACCGACACGGTGCTGACGAACGTGTCGATCTCGGGGGCGCGGCGCAGCGGTGACGCGTTCGACGCGAAGTCCGGCTTCGGCATCTGGGTCAACGAGATGCCCGAGGCGGGTCAGGGCCCCGCGGTCGGCGCGGCGACCTTCACCAACCTCCGCCTGACCGACAACGCCCAGGACATCAAGAACACCACAACAACCTTCACCATCACCCGCAACTGACCCCCGCCCCGCCCTCGCCCCTCGCCCCGCCCCTTCCGCCCCGCGATCTTGCACTTTCGGCCCCCGTGATGCCGGATTACTCCTGCTATGAGGGGCACCAAGCTGCAAGATCGCGGGCGTGGGGCGGGGCGGGGCGCGCGGGGGCGGGGTCGAGCGGCGGCGTCAGCTGCCGCGGTCAGTGAGGGAGGGCTGTGGAGAGGCGGCGGATGGCCTCGTCCATCTGCTCGGGCGGGGCGGCGGCGTACGTCAGGCGCAGGTGCGGGGCGGGGGGTTCGGCGGCGTACCAGGGGCGGCCGGGGAAGACGGTCACCCCCGCTGCCGCGGCCGCAGTGGTCACCGCTACGTCGTCGGTGTTGTCGGGCAGCCGTACCCACAGGTGCAGTCCACCGCGCGGGACGTCGCGCGGTGTCAGCGACGGCAGGTGCCGGTCCAGCGCGGCGAGCAGAGCCTCCCGGCGGGCCCGCAGCTGGACGCGCAGGCTGCGGCGGTGCCGGTCCCAGGCCGGCGCGGTGAGGAACTCCAGCGCGGCCTGTTGCAGCGGCCCGGCCACGAAGAGGTCGTCGAGCAGGCGGGCGGCGCGCAGCCGTGCCCCGGCCGGCCCGCGCGCGCCGATCGCGGCGATCCGCAGGCCGGGCGCTGTGGACTTGGTCAGCGAGCGCAGGTAGACGACGTGCCCGTCCGGGTCGTCCGCGGCCAGCGGAGGCGGGGCGTCGCCGTCGACGGTGAGGTCGCGGGCGTAGTCGTCCTCGACCAGGAACGCCCCGGCCCCGCGCACCGCCTCGGCCACCTCGCCGCGCCTGGCGGCGGCCAGTGTCGCGCCGTGCGGGTTGGCGTACAAGGGCTGGCAGTAGAACACGCGGGCGCCGGTACGGGCGAACGCGGCGGCGAGCTGGTCCGGGCGTACCCCGTCGGCGTCGGCGGGCACGGGCACCACCCGCAGCCCGGCGGCGCGCGCGGCGGCGAGCGCGCCCAGGTAGGTGGGGGACTCGACCAGGATCGTGTCGCCGGGGATGGTGAGCGCCCGCAGCGTGGAGGAGAGCGCTGCCTGCCCACCTGGGCAGATGACCATGTCCTCGGCGCGCAGGCCGCCGCCCGCTTCGCGGGCGAACCAGGCGCGCAGGTCGGCGCGTCCCTCGACCGGACCGCGCTGCCACGCGGCCGGCTGCCGGGCCGCGCGGGCGAGCGCCGCACCGAGCGCGGCGGCCGGCTGCAGATCAGGGTCCAGATAGCCTCCGGTCAGCGGGATCGCACCCGAGGGCGGTAACGCCAGCAGCGCCTGCATCTCGTCCTCGCCGCCCCGCCGCGAGCCGAGCGCGACTGTCTGCCACGACAGGTCCGCCCGCGGAGGGCCGGCGCGCCGGGTGGCCACGTACGCGCCGCGGCCCGGCCGGGTCTCGACCAGCCCGTCCGCGACGAGCCGCCGGGTCGCCTCGGCGACCGTCACGGGGGAGACGTGATGGTGCGTGGTCAGCTCCCGCACCGACGGCAGCCGCGTGCCGGGCGCGGCGTCGGCCGCCAGCGCACCCAGATGCCGGACCACACGGTCGATAGCGCTACCATCGTTCATGACGGCACAGAGTAGCGCTACCGCCTCGACCACGATAACGGTGAGACCGGGCGCCGGGATCGCCCTCGGCGCGCTGGGCGTGCTGGCCTTCAGCATGTCGCTGCCGGCCACCCGCGTCGCGGTGCACACACTGGACCCCTGGTTCGTCGCGTTCGGACGGGCCGTGGGCGCGGCGCTGCTCGCGTGGGCCTACCTGCGGCTGACCGGCGCGCCGCGCCCCACCCGGGACCAGTGGCGACGGCTGTCGATCGTCGCGCTCGGCGTCGTGGTCGGCTTCCCGCTGTTCACCTCGCTGGCGCTCACCACGCAGACGTCAGCGCACGGTGCCGTGGTCGTCACGGTGCTGCCCGCCATGACCGCCGTCTTCGCGGTGCTGCGTGCGGGCGAGCGGCCGCCGCCGCTGTTCTGGATCGCCGGTGCCGCCGGCCTGGCGCTGGTGCTCGCGTTCCTGGCCGCGAGCGGCTCGATGCGGGGGACGCTGTCGCTCGCCGACCTGTTCCTGCTCGCCGCCGTGGTGCTCTGCGGCCTCGGGTACGCCGAGGGCGGCCGGCTGGCCCGCGACCTCGGCGGCGCCCGGACGATCTGCTGGGCGTTGCTGCTGTCGCTCCCGGTCACGGTGCCGGTCACGGTGGTGGCCGCGCTTCTCCATCGCCCGCAGGGCGGCGTCGCCGCCTGGACCGGGTTCGGCTATCTCACAGCGGTGTCGATGTTCCTCGGCTTCTTCGCCTGGTACGCCGGGCTGGCCCGGGGCGGCATCGCCAAGGTGGGCCAGATCCAGCTCGTCCAGCCGGTGCTCACGCTGATCTGGTCCGCGGTGCTGCTCGGTGAGGCGGTCACGCCCGGCGCGCTGGTGGTGGCGGGCGCGGTGCTCGCCTGCGTCGTGCTCATCCAGCGCACCCGGGGCGGCGCCACACCGGCGCCCACCCTGGGCGAGCCGGCCTCAGCGGGCCGGCCCACCCCGGGCGAGCCGGCCTCAGCAGGCCGCGATCGTGCCGGTCACGCCGGAGACGTATGCGTGGCTGACGAAGTGTCCTGACGCGAGGCGGTTCCACTGGCTGGTGGTCCGGTACGGGCCGCTCACCGACTGGCCGGTGACCGAGCACTCGATCGGCACGTTGGCGTAGGTGGCGGCCAGGCCGACGACGGGATTGCTCGTGCTGGGGCCGGACCGGATGTTGAGCGGGCCGCTGCCGATCCGGCCCCGGGTGCCGGTGCCGGTCCAGAGGTAGGCGACGTCGACCCAGGCGTTGTCGGTGAGCAGCAGACCGTCCCAGAACGTGCCGTCGGCGAGGTCGATGCCGGCCGGGCTGGCCACCACGCGCCCGAACTGGTCCCGGCCGCCGTTGTAGCCGCTCTGGTACGCCGCCTGCGCCTCGGGCCGGCCCTGCGGCAGGTCCTTCCACATCTCCCGGACACCGCTGGGGTTCCAGTAGTCGTCCCTGGTGTTCCACGGTCCGATGTCCCAGACCGGCGCGTACTCGCAGCGGCTGCGGGTGGTGGTGCAGACCCGCACGGTGTAGTCGCCGGTGTTCTTCGGCGCGAGGCCGCGGGCCGACGGCAGCGCGACGAAGTGGTCCCGCGAGACGATCACGTGCCCGTTGGCGGTGGTGCCGCCGACCAGTCCCTCCCGCGTGGCGTACACCCGGTAGGTGAGGCCCGGGGTCGCGGCCGTGACGGCGACGACCGAGTCGGCGACGAGCCGGACCGCGCGCACTGTGGGCGCGGCGGACGGCCGTTCGGCGGTGAGGGCCACCCGGACCTGGACCCGCGTGACCGGCTGGTCGAAGACGGCCTCGGCGGAGACGGACCGCCACTCGGTCCACGCGCCCGATCGCCAGCCGCGCGCCGCCACCTCGACGGCGCCGCCGGTGCCGGGGGTCGCGTCGACGTCGGCCCGGACCCGGTTGGCCGGCGCGGCGAGCGGGTGGGGCGCGGTGACGAGCATGCCCCCGGCCGTCTGCCGGCGCTGGGCGGCCGGTCGGCCCGCCGTGTCGGCGAGGCGCAGTCCGGCGCCGGTCCAGCGGACGCCGACGTCGTCGGCGTCGACGACTGTGATGTCGGCGCTCCACGTGTTGCCGGTGGCCGTCGGTTCAGCCGGGGGTGCGGCGGGCGCCGGGGAGACGGCCAGGACGGCGGCGAGCGCGCCGGCGACAGCGGCCGGCGGGGTCGTGCGGGGATGGGGCATGGCGCTCCTCGTGGGGGCGGGAAGTAGACGAACGTCGATCTCCAGGGTGAGGTGCAGGCAACCATCGATCGCGCGTCCCGTCAAGAAGGCGTCCGCGGCCTCCGGCCGCCCGGAGTAGTGCAAAAAACCTGCAAACGCCAGGCCTTGCCTTCCTGGAAAGCGCTTTCATACGATTGCGTTACATCGATGTTTCATTTGCGGGCCGGGCATCGCAGATGAACGACATTCGCTGGCGGCGCGCCTGATCGCGTCGCGGCTCCTCATTATTCCCATTCGGTGACTGCCGCTGCTCGGCGGCAATTCCCGCATGCTCGAAAAAGGAATGAGGCGACATGAGAAGACCAGTCGCGCTGCGACTCCACGCGGCACTGGCCACGGCGGTCGTGGGTATCGCCGTCGCCGTGGTGCTGCCGTCCCCGCAGGCGTCGGCGGCGGCCGGCAGCGCCACCGGCTACGCCACCCAGAACGGCGGCACCACCGGCGGCGCGGGCGGGCAGACCGTACGCGCCACCACCGGCACCGCCATCCACGCCGCGCTCTGCGGCCGGGCCAGCAGCAGCACCCCGATCATCATCGAGGTGACCGGGACCATCAACCACGGCAACACCAGCAAGGTCTCCGGATCGAGCTGCAACACCGCGGACGGCGTGATCGAGCTGAAGCAGATCAGCAACGTCACCATCATCGGGGTGGGCAGCGGCGCCGTCTTCGACCAGCTCGGCATCCACATCCGCGACTCCCGCAACATCATCATCCGGAACGTGACGGTGCGGAACGTCAAGAAGTCGGGCTCGCCCACCTCCAACGGCGGCGACGCGATCGGCATGGAGAGCAGCGTCCGCAACGTGTGGGTCGACCACGTCACGCTCGAGGCGTCCGGCGGGGAGTCGGAGGGCTACGACGGCCTGTTCGACATGAAGGACGACACCCAGTACGTGACGCTGTCGTACAGCATCCTGCGCAACTCCGGCCGCGGCGGCCTCATCGGCTCCAGCGAGAGCGACCGCGGCAACGGCTACATCACGTTCGAGCACAACCTGTACGAGAACATCGACTCCCGTACGCCGCTGCTGCGCGGCGGCATCGCCCACATGTTCAACAACCACTACACCGGGCTGCACGAGTCGGGCATCAACTCCCGGGCCGGGGCGCGGGCCAAGGTGGACAACAACTACTTCCGCAACTCCAAGGACGTGCTCGGCACGTTCTACACCAGCGAGCGCGGCACCTGGCAGGTCAGCGGCAACATCTTCGACAACGTGACCTGGTCCTCGCCCGGGAGCGACAACTACCCGGCGGGTCCGAACGTGACGTCCACGACCACAGTGAGCGTCCCGTACTCGTACCGGCTCGACGCGGCGAGCTGCGTGCCGGACATCGTGCGGCAGACGGCGGGCGCGAACACCGGCCTGCGGGTCTCCGACGGCAACTGCACGCCGCAGTCCCCGCCCCCCACCACGCCGGGGCCGACCACGCCCGCCCCCACCACGCCGCCGCCCGGGACGACCACCCCGCCGCCGTCCGGCGGGACCAACCTGAGCCTGGTCTCCGGCGCCGGCGCGGACGGGTCCAGCAAGGCTGACGGCACCAGCTACGGCAACGTGCGCGACGGCAACCTGAGCACGTACTGGTCGCCGTCCGGGTCGACCGGCACCGTCTCGATCAAGTGGGGCTCGGCCACCACTGTGTCCCGCGTGGTCATCCGCGAGCCGTCCGGCACCTCGGGTTCGATCGGGTCGTGGCAGCTCGTCAACAACGACACCGGCGCGGTGCTCGCCTCCGGCAGCGGGGCCGGCCAGATCACCTTCGGCGCGACCTCGCTGAAGAAGATCAACTTCAAGATCAACAGCTCCGGCGGTACGCCGAGAGTCGGCGAGTTCGAGACGTACGCCAGTTAGCAGGCGCGACGAGCGGGGGCGGCCGATCCGGCCGCCCCCGCCCTCGTGCGTGTCGCCGGTCAGAGGGTGAGCACGACGGTGGAGATGCTCCGCGCGCCGACGTTCACCGTCACCTGGTTGCCGTTCACGCCCACCGGCTGGCTCGCCGCGCTGGCGTTCTGCGACGTGGCCACGTACTCCGCCCGGCTCACGTTCTGCGGCGCCTGGATGATCGCGTTGTTCACCGCGCTCGTGGACCGGTTGAGGATGACCAGCGTGACCTTCCCGTCGCCGGAGTAGGCGGTCACCTCCAGCGGCGACGCCTTGGAGCTCTTGGTCAGGGCGACCCGCTGGTAGCCGGGCCGCACGTACTTCGCGTACTGCGAGAACGCGTACCCGCGCTTGAGCGGCGCGCCCGCCACGGTGCCGTACGCGGACTCGCCGTCACCGATGAACGAGTAGTAGCGCTTGCCGTACCACCAGACGTACGCGCTCCAGTTCGACTCCATCGACTTGTGCACGGTGCGCATGATGTCGTCGAGCGTCTCGTTCCAGACCGTGGCGTTGGCCGGGTTGCCCCAGATGTTCGAGCCGCTGCCGTCGGCCTCGTGCAGGTTCCACTCGGTCATCCACACCGGCTTGTTGTACTGCTGCGCCAGCGTGTACGGCTTCAGCCGGCCGGACGCCTCGGTGCCGTACAGGTGACCGCCGATGTAGCCGATGTTGTTGCGGGCCGCCGCGTCGTTGAGCGTCGGGTCGGTGTAGCCGTAGTTCAGGTTCACCGCCTCGGCGACCATCAGCTTGGTGTTCTGCACCTTGGCGCCCTGCTCCCGCACGAAGGTCTGGAGTTCGGTGCCGCTCCAGTCCATCGAGTCGTAGTCCGGGTGCCAGTCCGGCTCGTTCTGCACTGACGTGACGTCGATCGTCACGCCCTGGTTGCGCATGTACTGGACGTAGCTGTTGAGGTGGCCGGCGTAGTCGTCGTAGTAGTCGGTGCGCAGCTTGCCGCCGTTGATCCGGCTGTTGTTCGTCTTCCAGGCCGCCGGGGCGGTCCACGGCGACGCCATGATCTTCACGTTCGACCCGTACGACTTCGCCGTCCGCAGCGCGCTGACCTGGGTGCCCCACTCGCCGGACACCGGCGAGACGCCGGTACGCACGATGGACAGGCCGAGCTGGTTGGGACCGAGCCCGACGAGCGTCTGCGTCTCCGCCGTCGACCAGGCGCCGCCCCAGATCGACACCGCGGCGCCGAACCCGTCGATGGTCTGGTAGCGGCTGGCGGTGTTGACGGTGATGTCCGCCGCCCCGGTGGGCGGCGGGCTGCTGGGCGAGGTGGTCGGCGAACTCGTCGGGGAGGTGGACGGCGACGTGGTCGGTGTCGTCGTGCCACCGGTGCAGGTCACCCCGTTGAGCGCGAAGCTGGTCGGAGCGGGGTTGCTGCTGGTCCAGGCCCCGTTGAAGCCGAACGACGTGTTGCCGTTGGTGGGGATGGACCCGTTGTAGTCGACGTTGCGGGCGCTGACCGCCGCTCCGCTCTGGGTCACTGTGGCGTTCCACGCCTGGGTGACTGTCTGGCCGGCGGCGTAGGACCAGGTGAGCGTCCAGCCGTTGACCGGGTCACCGAGGTTGGTGACCGTGACGTTCGCGCCGAAGCCGCCCTGCCACTGCGACGACACGGCGTAGGTGACCGCGCAGCCGGCGGCTGCCGCCCCGGCCGGCAGCGCCGCGGCCACCGCTGTCGACGCCAGCAGGACGGCCCCGGCCGAGAACACCGCGGTACGGGTCGTCTTGTGCCTTCTCATCGGACCTCTCTCTTCTCGATCGGCCGGCTCAGCGCTGGAGGGTGAGTAGTCCGGGTCGGTAGGGCAGGAGGCCGTAGTCGCCGCCGGAGTTGGGGGAGCGGCCTTGGTAGAGCAGTTGGAGGTTGCAGGGGTCGACGGTGAAGGTCTGGTCGGCGGTGGTGCGGATGAGTTCGCCGTGGCTGATGTCGTTGGTCCAGGTGGCGCCGCTGTTGGCCTTGCCGGCGAACGGGTTGGACTCGGTGGCGGCCTGCGGGGTCCAGGATCCGTTGAGGCTGGTGGCGGTGAAGGAGCGGAAGTAGCGGCCCTGGGAGCCGATCGCCTCGACGATCATCAGGTAGCGGGTCTGGCCCTGGAGCTTGTAGACCTGCACGGCTTCGAACAGGTTGTTCGTCGAGTCCGACATGATGGTGGTGTAGGTGGAGCCGAAGCTGCCGGGGAAGTTGCCCAGGGGCATGCTGGAGCGGTAGATCTTGCCGTTGTCACCGGCGAAAAACAGGTACATGTTCTGGTCGTCGGCGATCAGGGTCTGGTCGATCGGGCCGGTGCCGGAACCGGAGATGCTGCCGGTGAACAGCGGCTGCGCCGACGACCACCCGTTCGGGTTGGTCGGGTTGGTCGAGGTGCGGTAGGAGAACGCGGTCGGTCCCCACTGGTAGGCCAGCACCCAGATGTTGCGCGGCGCGAAGTAGAACAGGGTGGGTGCCACAGTCCCCGACGACATCGCGTTCTGCGACGCGGAGGCCATCTCCGACCAGTTCGAGAACAACCCGAAGTTCATCGACCCCCACCGCGTTCCGGTGTCATGGGTGGTGGCGTAGACCAGGTGCCGGCCGTTGTAGGGCACGACTGTGAAGTCCTTCAACGACACCCAGCCCGAGCGCGGCTGCGCCAGAGCACCGGTCGAGGACCACCGGTACGACGACGGCAGGTTGCACGTCCCGCCCGGCGGCGGGGTCGTGGGCGGTGCCGTGGTCGGTGGGGCCGTGGTGGGCGAGCCGGTCGGGCCGCTCGTCGGCGTGGTGCCGCCGGTGCAGGTCACCCCGTTGAGCGCGAAGCTGGTCGGCACCGGGTTGCTGCTGCCCCAGGAGCCGTTGAAGCCGAATGACGTGTTGCCGTTGGTCGGGATCGACCCGTTGTAGCTGACGTTGCGGGCGGTCACAGCGGCTCCGCTCTGGGTCAGCTCGGTGTTCCACGACTGGGTCACCGTCTGCCCGGCGCCGAACGACCACGTCAGCGTCCAGCTCGACACCGGGTCGCCCAGGTTCGTGATGGTGACGTTGGCGCCGAAGCCGCCCTGCCACTGCGACGAGATCGCGTAGTTGACCGAGCAGCCCGCGGCGGCGGCTCCGGCGGGCAGCGCTACGGCGACCGACGCCGACGCCAGCAGCGCGGCGCCGGCCGATGCCCATATGGCATTGACTGACCTGGATCTGGACATGAATTGACCTCCTGCGGGGGCAGCGGCTCTGGCATTGGCGGTGGCGATTGTGTTGTGAGCGTTAACAGCCGCGTCAGGGATGTTACGGGAGCGCTCCCACGCACTCAACAACTCATTTCCGCACCCACCGAATCAGCCCCCGCGCCCATCCACGCGCGCCTGCGCACTGTCCGTCCGGGTCAGCCTGAGTCGATCATGAAGTTGACCGCCCTCAATGCGGACAAACCCGCGGTCTAACCTCATGATCGACGCGCTTCAAGGGCGCGGACGGGAGGGGGAGAGGGAGGGGTCAGGCGGGGGTGCAGGGGGTGTTGTCGGCGGTGCACGCCGCGGGGGAGTCGTGCTGGGGGTCCGGGTCGCGGACGTCGAACCGGATGGTGGCTGACTCGCCGCCCGGCAACGCCCCACCGGTGAACGTGACCACGGTGCCGTCCTGGGTGGCCTCGGCCCCGCTCACGCTGCCCACTGTGGCGCCGTCGTGCAGCGTCACGGTGACCGTCCAGCCCGGACGCGGTGACGGGCCGGGATTGCGCAGCACCACCTCGCCCCGGTAGCCGAAGACCCGGTCGGTGACCGTCTCGTAGGTGGCGGTCAGCGGTGCCGCCGCCACCGTCGAGGGCGTCGCGCTCGGCGTACGGCTGGGGGTGGGTGACGGCGTCGGCGAGGGCGACGCGCTGCGGCGGCTGGCACTGGGCGTGGGCCGCGCGGTCGTGGGCCGGGCCGACGGCGTGGCGCTGGACGGCATCACCAGCGAGGTCGTGGGCGTCGGCGCGGCCGGCGCGGGCGGCTCGTCGGCGGTGGCCCACACCGTGGCCCCGGCCGCGGCGGCGATCAGCGTCACCGTGCCGGCTGCCAGCAGCACCCGGCGCCGCCCGGGGCGGCGCTTCTCGTCGCCGAGCAGCCGGACCACAGGCAGTTCGGCGGTCAGGCCGCCCTCGGCGCGACGCAGGTCGACGTTCTGGAACGCCAGCCAGTCGAGGATCGCGGGCAGCCGTCCGGTGACCGCCTGCTCGTGCTGCTCGGCGCGGGCGTCGGCGTCCCAGTCGCCCTCTTCGAGCACCTCCCGCACGGACAGCCGGGTGCCGTGCGCGGTGGGGGTCAGGTCGCAGGCGAGCCGGGTGGCCCGGCCGGTCTCCCGGCAGCGGACCACCAGCCGGTCCGGCGCGCGCAGCTCGACGGTCTCCACCTCGGTGTCGCCGTCGTAGCCGGGCAGCGCGGCGGTGGCGAGGATCCACCTCTCGGACCCGGGCGCGCTGTCGGCGAACCACTTGGCCAGCAGCGCGCGTTCCGTGAGCGCCCGCCAGGTCCGGGCGGGCGGGTGGAACAGGTCGACCTCGGTGACGATCTCGATCACGCGGAGACTCTAGGGCCTGTGTCAAGGTCGGTGCGGGGCACTGTCGCCGTCGTCGCGCCAGCGAGCCCGCCAGGCGGCCTCGCTCTCCTCGGCGCTGGCCTTCTCCTCGTGTATCAGCCGGCGCAACGCGACCCGGGAATCGGCGAAGATCACCAGCTCGACCGCCACCAGTGCCACGCAGATGGCGGTGAGCAGACCCAGCGCACCGAGCGCCGGCAGGTGCCGGCCGACCGGCAGCGCCACGGCGAGCAGCACCACGGTGCCGACCCGGGACCAGGACAGCGTCCGCAGCGCGCGCCACTGGAACGCCATGTTGGCGGCGAGGTAGAGGAGCACGCCACCGAAGAGCAGCGGCACGGCCGGCCCGTGGCCGCGCTCCATCGGGCCGCCCGCCGGGTCGGTGACGATGCGGACCAGTTCCTCGGCGCCGATCGCGAACAGGATCACCCCGGCGATCATGGGCAGGTAGAGATAGGCGTACGCATCGCGGGCCAGCGCCACCCGCGCGGGGCCGTGGGCGGCGTGCAGCGCGATCCGGGCGGCCGGGCCGATCATGTCGAAGTGCGCCCACCAGAGCGCCGCGGTGAACAGGATGCCGAAGATCGCCGCCGGGATCGCCGGCCAGGTCACGGGCTGGCCGAGCAGGTTGCCGCCGACGCCGACCGAGATGACCGACTCGCCGAGCGCGATGATCAGGATGAGGTCGTACCGCTCGGTCCAGTGCTCGGCCGAGGTGATCTTCCAGCCGTCGGTGCCGGCCAGCAGGCCACTGCTGTACTGGATGGCCACCACCGCGATCCACAGCCCGTCGCGCAGCCACGGGCCGACCTCCGGGGACACACGCGGCGGCAGCAGCGCCGCCACCAGCAGCAGGCCGGCCGAGATCACCGCCTCCGGAAGGAACAGCCGCAGCTTGCGCCGGGCCGGCGGGTCGTCGCGCGTGGCGTACCAGTACAGGGCGGTGTGCACGAACCGGATCACCACGTAGCTGATCGTGACCAGGATCGGGCCGGCGCTGCCCTTGTCCAGGTCGCCGAAGGTCTGCGGCAGCGCGAGCGCGAACGTGAACAGCGCGATCATGCCGACCACCATGAGGATCGGCACGAAGCCCTCGCCGAGGCGCAGCCGGGCGGCGACCGCGCTGTGCACCACCCAGCACCACCAGAGCACGGCGAGCACCAGCAGCGCGTGCAGCAGTTGCCGCGGGGTCACGTTCGCGGCGGTGGCGCGCGTGATGATGAAGAAGGACACCACGAAGACGAGGTCGAAGAAGATCTCGAACCGGTCGACCCGGGTGGCGGGGGCGACGCCGGTCGCGGGCCCGAGCCCTTTGCGCCACCGGTCGCCACCCACCGGGCGAGTGTGTCAGCCCAGGTCAGGCCGGGTGCCGCTTTCGCCGGCCATTCCACCGGTCCGACGGGGAAGCCGCGCGCTCAGCCCGCCGCCGGGGCGGCCAGGGCGAGCACGTCGCGCAGCCCGTCGCGCAACGACCGCCCCGGGTGCTCCAGCCACTCGTGGGCGGCGATCCGCAGGGACGCGAGGAACGTCGCGGCGACGATCCGGGCCCGCAGCGCCGCGTCCGGTCCGGTCAGCCGGCGGGCCAGCTCCGCGGCCATCTCCCGCTCCAGGGCCGCGTACGCGCCGACCTGGTGGGCGGCCAGGCTCGGGTGGCCGTGCAGCCGGCGGCGCCGGCTGAGCCAGGGCTCGGCCGGATCGTCGTAGCCGTCCTCGGCCTGGACCAGGGCGGCCCGGGTCAGCGCGGCCCACGGCGACAGCTCCGCCGGTTGGTCCGCGACGAGCCTGAGGAGCCGTCGCAACCGCAGCGTGTCGCCGTGAAAGAGGGCCTCCTCCTTGCCGCCGAAGTAGTTGGAGAATGTCCGCCGGGAGACGTTCGCGGCGTCGGCGATCGCCTCGACGGTGATCCGGTCGGGGCCGTGCTCGACGGCGAGGGACAGCGCCGCCTCGTGCAGCGCCAGGCGGGTGGCCGCCTTCTTCCGCTCCCGCAGCCCGGTGCACTCCTCCATGGGCCAAGCGTAGGTGACCCATTTCTCAATGGGCAAACTTGCCTGCCGGGCAAGGTTTAGTGTTGATTGCTTGAGGCAACGAAGCGGCCACCCCGTATCGACACACCTGGAGGACGCGCGCATGAGCGCACCCACCACGACGGCTGCGGCCGCCCCCATGAGCAAGCGGAAGACGCTGGAGGCGCTCAGCGGTCTGCTGCTGGTGCTGTTCGTGGCCATGCTGAGCAGCACCGTGGTCTCGACCGCCCTACCGAAGATCATCGGCGCGCTCAACGGCTCGCAGACGCAGTACACCTGGGTGGTCACCGCCACCCTGCTCACCGCCACCGCGACCACCCCGATCTGGGGCAAGCTGGCCGACCTGTTCAACAAGAAGCTGCTGATCCAGATCGCCATCGTGGTGTTCCTGGTCGGGTCGGTCGCGGCCGGCTTCGCGCAGAGCGCCGGGCAGCTCATCGCCGCCCGCGCGTTCCAGGGCATCGGCGTCGGCGGCCTCCAGGCGCTCGTGCAGGTCGCCATCGCGGCCATGATCCCGCCGCGTGAGCGCGGCCGCTACAACGGCTACCTGGGCGGCGTCATGGCGCTGGCCACGGTCGGCGGTCCGCTGCTGGGCGGCCTGATCGTGGACACCTCCTGGCTCGGCTGGCGCTGGTGCTTCTTCGTCGGCGTACCGGTCGCGGCCGCCGCGCTGTTCCTGCTGCAGATCACCCTGAACCTGCCCACCGTGCGCCGGGACAACGTCAAGATCGACTACCTGGGCGCGACGCTCATCGCCGCCGGCGTCAGCGTGCTGCTGATCTGGATCTCGTTCGTCGACGACTCCTTCGCCTGGGTCTCCTGGCAGACCGGCGCCATGGTCGGCGGCTCGGTGCTGCTGCTCGCGCTCGCCGTCTGGGTGGAGGCGCGGGCTGCCGAGCCGGTGGTGCCGCTGCACATCGTCCGCGAGCGCACCACCGCCCTGGCGATCCTCGGCAGCCTCGCGGTCGGCATGGCGATGTTCGGCGGCGCGGTCTTCCTCGGCCAGTACTTCCAGATCGGCCGCGGCTACAGCCCGACCGAGGCCGGCCTGCTCACCATCCCGATGATGGCCGGTGTGCTGATCTCCTCGATCGTGGCCGGCCGGATGATCACCGCCACCGGGAAGATCAAGCCGTACATCGTGTTCGGGGCGGTCGTGCTGGTCATCGGGTTCGCCATGCTCGGCACCATCGACCACGAGACCTCGCTGGTCTTCGTCGGCCTCGCGATGTTCATCGTCGGCGTCGGCGTCGGCATGACCATGCAGAACCTGGTGCTCGCGGTGCAGAACACCGTCGCGCTCAAGGACATCGGCGCGGCCAGCGCCAGCGTCGCGTTCTTCCGCTCGCTCGGCGGCACCATCGGCGTGTCGGTGCTCGGCGCGGTGCTCGCCCGCCGGGTCACCGACCGGATCACACACGACCTCGCCGCGGCCGGCATCCCCACCACCGGCGGGGGCGGTGGCAGCACGCTCAACCTCGACGCGCTGCCCGAGCCGGTCCGGCAGATCGTGCGGGCCGCGTACGGGGACGCAACGGGGCACATCTTCCTGATCTCGGCCGCCATCGCGGTGGTCGGTATCGTTGCGGCGCTGCTGCTGCGTCCGGTCACCCTGCGTTCCAGCCTCGACCTGCCGGACACCGGCCGTTCGGTGGCGGTGGGAGCGGACGCCGTCGACGGCGCGCCCGCCTTCGACGAGGTGAGCGTGGACTCGGCCGGCCGGGAGGAACGCGCCCGCCGCTGAGCCCGTACCCCCAGGGCCGTCGCCGACCCCGGCGGCGGCCCTGGTCCATGCGGGGACGAACCGAAGGAGGAGCCGTGGACGTCACGCGGACCGCGCACGCCCGCCTCGCCGCATGGCAGCGGGCCGCGCGCGAGCTGGCGCTCGTCGCTGTGCTCTTCCTGGCCTACAAGGCGGGCCGGCAGGTGGTGGCCGGGCACGCCGAGGTGGCCCTGGCCAACGGCGAGTGGGTCTGGCGGCTGGAGCGGCTGCTGCGCCTGCCCGACGAGACGCTCGTGCAGGGACCGCTGCTGGCGCACGATCTGCTGGTGCGGGTGGCGAACTCCTACTACGCCTACGTGCACTTCCCGGCCACAGTGCTCTGCCTCGTCTGGCTCTGGCTGCGCCGCCCGGCCCACTACGTGCGGCTGCGGCGGGCCCTGGCGGCGCTCACCGCGGTCGCGCTGGTGCTGCACGTCTGCGTCCCGCTCGCGCCGCCACGGCTGACCGCGCTCACAGGGCTGGTCGACACCGGCACCCGGTTCGGGCCGAGCGTCTACGGACCTCCCGACACCGACCAGCTGAGCAACCAGTACGCGGCCATGCCGTCGCTGCACGTGGGCTGGGCGCTGGCGATCGCGGTGGCGCTGATGGCGGTCACCACCGGACGCCGCCGCTGGCTCTGGCTGCTTCATCCGCTGGTGACCGCGCTCGTGGTGGTGGTCACCGGCAACCACTACTGGCTCGACGGCGTCGTCGCGGTGGTGCTTCTCGTGGTGATCCTGGCCGTGCTGCCGACACCCGCACCGGACCTGCCCACGCTCCCGCCCGGACCGCTGCGCCCGCACGTGGTGCCGGCGCCGCGCCGGGCCGGCCGCCGCCGGAACCCGAAGGTCCCGGCGGCGGCCGACGTGCGGCTGCGGCCACCCGGCCGGGGCTGACCGCCCCTCAGCGCAGCGTGCAGACCGTGCCGTTGAGGCGGAACGCACCCACCGGCACGTTCGGTCCGCTGTACGCGCCGACGAAGCCCACAGTCGTGCTCCCGCCGTCGGCGGCGAGCCGCCGGTTGTCGGCGGTGGGCGTCACCCGGACGTCGCGGCCCTGCTGGTCCCAGGTGGCGCTCCACCCGCTGCTCACCTGCTGCCAGGCGGTCGGCCAGGTCCAGGTGAGCGTCCAGCCGTCGACGGCCTTCGCACCCGTGTTGATGACCTCGACGTTCGCCACGTACCCGTTGCCCCAGTCGTTGTCGTCGTCGAACCGCACCGCGCAGGAGCTCTCGGCGGGGCTGCCGGTGGCGAACGTCAGCGGCGGCGACGACCACGAGACCCGCCCGGCGGTGTCCCGGGCCAGCACGTTGACCGTGTAGCGGGCGCCCGGTTCGAGGTTGCCCACTGTGAGCGAGGTGCCGGCGGTCTCGCCGAGCTGCTCGCTCACCGCGCCGTACTGGCGGTGCACCTCGTACTTGGCGATCGGGGATCCTCCGGGCGTGGCCGCCGGCCAGGAGATGGTCGCCGCGCGGTCGGTCACCGTGCTCGCCGTCGGCCGGCCCGGGGCGCCGGGCCGCCCGGCCGAGCTGCCGGCCGGTCGCAGCACGAGCGTGGTCAGCGAGTACGGCGGCAGCGTCCGCGCGGCCGCGCTGCCGGAGCGGCCGGTGCTGATCCCGGTCGCGCCGTTGGTGAACGTGTGCACGGTCGGTGCCTCGTCGGCCGGGGTGAACCCGGCGTAGTCGAGCGCCACCGGGTACGCGTTGTCCGGGTCCTTGTTGAGCAGCAGGACCGCGACGCTGCCGTCCGGCCGGCGGACCGCGTGCGCGGCGACCAGCGGCTGGTCGGTCCCGGCGCGGACGAGCTGGTCACCGGGCCGGACGAACAGGTTCATCATGGACAACGCGTGGTACGGCGCGAACGGGGTGTTGAACGCCGGCTGGCACACCTCGCCGTCGCTGGTGCAGTTGCCGCTGGAGAGCAGCCCGAAGTCGCCGTAGTCGGTCTGCCCGGCCACCTCGGAGACGGTGCCGATGCCGTTGTGCACGTTCCACCACTGCACCGTGAACACGCCCTGCTCCAGCAGGCCGCTGTAGGCGTCGGCCAGGAACAGCGCGCCCGGCGCGGTGGTGCGGCCGGCGTCCACGTTCAGCTCGGTGAAGCTGATCCCGATCCGGTCCGCGCCGGGGCCGGCGTACCGGGCGATCTGCTGGCGCAGCAGCCAGGCCGCGTCGGGCAGGTGGTTGGTGCGGGCCAGTGAGTCGGCGGCGCTGCCGCCCGGGTACCAGTGCACGTCCACGAAGTCGATCTTCGGGCCGGCGATGGACAGCACGGTCTGGTTCCACGGCCCCGGATCCGATCCGGCGGTGATGCCGTCCGGCCAGTTGCCGGGCATGGTGAGCACCGCGCCGACCTTGATGCTCGGGTCGACCGCCTTCATCGCGTCGGCGTACTCGACCACCAGCCGCGCGTACTGGGAGGCGCTCTTGTCCGGGTGGTCGTCGGCCTCCCAGGCCGAGCCGTAGTGGCCGTTGCCGTAGTTCTCGTTGCCGACGGTCCACCACTTGGCGCCGTAGCCCTTGGTGACGTTGGCGTAGCGGACCCACGCCGCCGCCTCGGCGGGCGTGCCGGTGCCGTAGTTCGCGATGATCATCGGCTCGGCGCCGACGCGGCGGGCGCCGGCCATGAACGTGTCGAAGTCGGTGTTCGGTGCGACGTAGCCGCCGGGCGCGGTGTGCGTCTCCCAGTGGTAGATGTCGGCGTACGAGCCGCCGGGGTAGCGCAGCATCTTCACGCCCGCGGCCTTGAGCAGGTCGGACGTCTCGGCGCTGCCGAGCTGCGAGTCCCAGATGGCGTGGTTGACGCCGAGCGCGGTGGCCGGGACGGTGGCCAGCCCGGCGCGGGTGTTGACGGTGACGGTGACCGGGTCGGTGGGGTCGGCGGCGGCGACCGGCCCGCCGACGGTGCTGAGCGCGGTGGCGAGCAGCAGCAGGCTGGCCGCGAACGCGGTGGTTCTCCTCATGCGGGGGTGTCCTTCGGAGTGGGACGACGAGGCGATGCCCGGTCTGCGTCGTCCTCCCGGAGCCGTGACGGCGACGGGTGCCCACGAACGACGATCGGCTCCGCGCGGCGAGCCATCGATGAGGATCATACGCCCGGCGCGGGGGAGTGCAGGGCTTAATTTATAGACAGGAGTCTTTACTGTTAACAATGTTTAATTTATGTTCGGGGCACCTTCCGTTCCCCCCGAAGGAGTTGCCACCATGCGCCGAAGAATCACCCTCCCGCTGCTCACCGCCGGTGCCGTCACCGGGACGCTGGCGCTCGCCGCGCCCGCGCAGGCCCACGGCTACGTCTCCTCGCCGCCCAGCCGGCAGGCGCTCTGCGCGCAGAACCGGGTGCCCGACTGCGGTCAGATCAAGTACGAGCCGCAGAGCGTCGAGGGCCCCAAGGGCCTGCGCAGCTGCCACGCCGGCATCGCCCAGTTCGCGGTGCTCAACGACGACAGCCGCAACTGGCCGGCCACCTCGGTCGGCAGCACCGTCACGTTCACCTGGGTCAACACCGCCCGGCACGCCACCGCCAACTGGGAGTACTGGATTGGCGGCACCCGGGTCGCCGTGGTCGACGGCGGTGGCCGCCAGCCCGGCGCGACCGTGTCGCACACCGTCAACCTCGGCGGCTTCTCCGGCCGGCAGAAGCTGCTCGCCATCTGGAACATCTCCGACACCGCCAACGCGTTCTACTCCTGCGTCGACCTCCAGATCGGCGGCGGAGGCGGCAACCCGACCCCGCCGCCCACCCCGACCGCGGCGCCCACCACGCCCGCGCCCTCGCCCACGCCCACCCGGACCAGCACCCCGGCACCGGGCGGCACGTGGACCGCCGGGCGGGCGTACCAGGTCGGTGACACGGTCACCTACGACGGCCGTAGCTACCGCTGCCGCCAGGCGCACACCGCCATCGCCGGCTGGGAACCGCCGAACGTACCGGCGCTGTGGCAGCAGATCTGAGCCCGCGTACCCGCGCGGTGGAGCCGGCCGGTCCCCGGCTCCGCCGCGCGTCCGCCGCGGCCCTGCTCGGCGTGGCGCTGGCCCTGCCCGGGTGCGGCGGCCCACCGGCCGCCGATCCGTCCCCGCCGGTCCCGTCCGCCACGACCTCGGTCCCGGCCGGCGCGGACGCCACTGTCAGCGGGATCGACGCGCTGTTCCTGGCCATGATGGTGGCGCACACCGAGCAGACGCTGGAGATCGTCCGGCTCGGCCTAGACCGGGCCACCGACCCGCGGATCCGCACGCTGATCGCCGCCGTCCGGGCCACCGAGACCGACGAACTGGCCACCATGCGCGGCTGGCTGCGCGAGGCCGGCCCGTCGGCCGCCGCCGCGGCCGCCCGGCACGACCACTCCGGGCACAGCGAGGCCGCCGCCGGACTGGCCCGGCTGCGCGCCGCCGCGCCCGCCGACGCCGACCGGGTGCTGCTCGACGTGCTCAGCCGGCACCAGCGCACCGCGGCCGACCTGGCCCGCGCCCAGGTCGCCGCCGGGACCAGCGAGCGGGTACGCGACCTCGCCCGCCGCATCGACCGTTCGCGTACGGCCGAGGTCGACCTGATGGCCGGCCTGGGCTGATCGGCGGCGTGCCGAAGCGCCGGAGCTGCCCGGACGGGGCATGACCTTCGTCACGGTCGTCGCCGGCCGTGACCGGCTCGACAAGAGCGGCGAATCGGCGCGCACCAGCCCTTTCCGCGAGCCGCCGGAGCGGATCGGCGCCGGCGGCGCGGCCGGTTCGCGTGCCGCCGCGGTTCTCCCGTCGGCAAAACCGGCCGCGCCTCGTCCCAGGTCATGGCTACGCTGTCGCCCGGACGCCGCCCCGCCGCGCGTTCCGCCCGCGCTCCGCAGACGGCGCGCGGCGCCGCCGCCGACACCCAGTGCCGGACCGGATCCAGGAGACCGTCAGTGACCCAGCAACCCGTCGCGACGTCGACGAAGCTCGACGCCGCCGTACTCAAGGTGGCCGGCGTCGTCGTGCTCGGTGCGATCATGTCGATCCTCGACGTGACAGTCGTCAGCGTGGCGCTGCCGACGTTCCAGAGCGAGTTCGACGCCACGTACGCCCGCGTCGCGTGGACCATGACCGGCTACACGCTCGCGCTCGCCACGGTGATCCCGCTCAGCGGCTGGGCCGCCGACCGGTTCGGCACGAAACGCCTCTACATGGTGGCGTTGGCGTTGTTCACCATCGGCTCGGGGCTGTGCGCCACGGCCGACTCGATCGGCGAGCTGATCGCCTGGCGGGTGATCCAGGGCCTCGGCGGCGGCATGCTCATGCCGCTCGGCATGACGATCATGACCCGGGCCGCCGGCCCGCACCGCATCGGCCGCCTGATGGCCGTGCTCGGCATCCCGATGCTGCTCGGCCCGATCACCGGCCCGATCCTCGGCGGCTGGCTGATCGACGTCGCGAGCTGGCACTGGATCTTCCTGATCAACCTGCCGATCGGCGTGGTCGCCCTGGTCTACGCCCAGCTCGCCCTGCCCAGGGACAACGCCGAGCCGTCCGAGTC
This sequence comes from Micromonospora sp. CNZ297, assembly GCF_007827625.1. NCBI lineage: Bacteria > Bacillati > Actinomycetota > Actinomycetes > Micromonosporales > Micromonosporaceae > Micromonospora > Micromonospora sp. CNZ297. Next base: position 144,230 of record NZ_VISU01000012.1, read on the forward strand.
GTTCGACTTCCTCGGCATGCTCATGCTCTCGCCGGGTCTGGCGCTGTTCCTCTACGGCATCTCCACGCTGCCCGAGACCGGCACCGTCGCCGACACCAAGGTCTGGCTGCCGATGCTCGCCGGCGGCGCGCTCGTGGTCGCCTTCGTGCTCTACTCGTTCCGGCCCCGGCACCCGCTGCTCGACCTGCGGCTGTTCCGCAACCGCAACCTGACCATCGCCACCGTCACCATGTTCGTGTTCATCATCGCGTTCATGGGCGCGGGCCTGCTGTTCCCCAGCTACTTCCTCCAGGTGCGCGGCGAGACGACGCTGACCGCGGGCCTGCTGATCGCGCCGCAGGGCATCGGCGCGATGCTGACCATGCCGATCGCCGGCATGCTCGCCGACCGCGTGCCGGTCGGCCGGACGGTGCCGTTCGCGCTCGTGCTCATCGCAGCCGGGTTCTTCACCTTCACCCAGCTCGGCACCGACACGTCGTACTGGCTGCTCTGCGGCTCGCTGTTCGTGATGGGCCTCGGCATGGGCGGCACGATGATGCCGATCATGACCTCGGCGCTGAAGACGCTCAGCGCGGCGGAGGTGGCGCGCGGCTCCACGCTCGTCAACATCCTCCAGCAGATCGGCGGCTCGGTCGGCGCCGCGGTCATGTCGGTCATCCTCACCAGCGAGCTGAACGGCTCCCGGCCGATCCCCGGCGTCACCGACCCGGCCACCGGCGCCCCGCTGACCGAGGCCCAGCTCGCCATCGCCTCCCAGCAGCAGCCCGAGCTGATTCAGCAGTTCCCGGTGCCGCCGTCGCTGATCGAGCGTGGGCTCGACTACGCGGCGAACTCCTTCTCCACCACGTTCTGGGTCGCCTTCGGTCTGGTGCTGCTGACCTTCATTCCGGCCGCGTTCCTGCCCCGCCGCCGCGAGCCGTCGCACCTGCTCGACGGCGACCCGGGCGAGGACAAGCGTCCGGTGCCGGTCCCGATCCACTGACCGCCGCCGTGACCCGGGGCCGGACGCAGAAGCGTCCGGCCCCGGGCCGTTTGCGGCGCCGCGATCCGCCACCCCGGCGACGGCCGGCGCCTAGGATCGGAGGCGGAACCGGAGGAAGGCGGGCCAGCGTGAGCGCAGACGACGCGCAGCGGTCGGCGCGACGGCGTAACCGGCTGCTGCTGGCGGGCCTGCTCGCCGTTGTCGGGCTGATCCTGCTGCTGCTCGGCCTCACCGTCGCCACCGGCACGGTCGCGGGCGTCGAGGTGGTACTCGCGCTGTTGCTGCTGGTGACCAGCTACGCGATCCAGCGGGTGGCCCGCCGCGAGACCGTCTACCGCGACGAGCGGCGCTGACCGGTCCGGCGTTCCGGCCGGGCTAGGCTGCCACCGTGGATCACGAAGATCGCATCGCGCTGTTCCTCGACTACGAGAACCTCGCCTTGGGCGTACGGGACCATCACGGCGGCCGCCCGTTCGACTTCCGGCCGATCGCCGACGCGCTCGCCGAGCGGGGACGCGTGGTGGTACGCCGGGCGTACGCGGACTGGTCGTACTTCGACGAGGACCGGCGCATGCTCACCCGCTCACACGTCGAGCTGATCGAGATCCCGCAGCGGATGGGCGCCTCGCGCAAGAACGCCGCCGACATCAAGATGGCGGTGGACGCGGTCGAGCTTGCGTTCGAGCGCGGCTACATCTCCACGTTCGTGATCTGCACCGGGGACAGCGACTTCACCCCGCTCGTGCACAAGCTGCGCGAACTCAACAAGCGGGTGATCGGCGTCGGGGTGGAGAAGTCCACCTCCGCGCTGCTGCCGCCGGCCTGCGACGAGTTCCTCTACTACGACCGCCTCGAAGGCGTGGACGTACCGCCACCGGCCGCCCGCCGCTCGCGCCCGGCCCGGCCCTCACCGGCGGAGCCGGCGCCCGAGCCCGTGGTGGTGACCGCGGCCGAGGAGGAGTCGGCGCGGGACGTCGACACGCTCGCCGTGCAGCTCGTGCAGACAGTGGCCGGCATGCAGGGCAGCTCCAGCGGCGACGTGACCGCCTCCGCGCTCAAGCGCGCCCTGCTCCGCAAGGATCCCACGTTCAGCGAGTCCGACTACGGCTTCCGTACCTTCGGGGAACTGCTGCGCCACCTCGCGGCGCACAACGTGGTCGAGCTGGCCGCCGGGCCCGCCAAGGGCGACCCGGAGGTGTCACTTCCCGAGCAGGGCGACCGGGAGGTCGCGTTCGGGCTGCTCCGCTCCGTGGTGGTGGACCTCGCCGCGGACGGCGGAGCGGTGGCGCTGTCCGGGCTGAAGGACCAGCTCCGGCGCGCCCGGCCCGACTTCAGCGAGAAGAAGCTGGGCTACCGCAGCTTCCTCCAGTTCTGCAAGGCCGCCGCGACGGGCGGCGCGGTGGAGTTGCGCTGGAGCCCGGACGACGGCGACTACCTCCTCACTCCCCAGACCCCCTGACCCACTCCGCCCGCCCCGCCCCGCCCCGCCCCTCGCCCCCGCCTTCGCCTCCGCGATCTTGCACTTACCGACCTCCGAAAGCGGGATGAATCGCCTATCCCGAGGGCAGCAAGTGCAAGATCGACGGGCGCGGGGCGCGGGGCGCGGGGCGCGGGGCGCGGGGCGCGGGGCGCGGGGCTTGAGGGCTTGAGGGCTTGAGGGCTTGAGGGCTTGAGGGCTCGAGGGCTCGAGGGCTCGAGGGGATGGGATCGGGCGGCGAGGGGATGCAGCGGTGGGACGTGGCTGCGGGAAGGGCTGCGCCGGCGGGCCACGGCGCTGACCGATCTTCCCCACCTGGGACACCAGCTTGATCCACGCCAGCTCGCTTGATCCACGCCAGCTCGCTTGATCCACGCCAGCTCGCTTGATCCACGCCAGCTCGCCGAGGTGGCGGGGTCCGAGCCGGCCGGATGCCGCCACCTCGGCGTAATGGTGTCGATCAAGCGGCCGCCACGGGTGCGATCAAGCAGTCGCCGCGGCAACCGCCTGGGCACAGCCGACCAGCAGCCCGGGCGCGGCCACCTCGTTCGCCGTCCTCGACCGGTACGCCGAGGGCGGCGGCACCTTCATCCCCGGCTGGCACTCGACTCCGCGGGGTCAGGAGAGGGCCGCGTCCACCTGGGCTGTCGCGCCGAGCCTTACGGCCAGGCCGAGCCGTCGGCCCACCTGGCCCACCAGGTCCAGCAGGGCCGCCTCGGATGAGGCGGTCGGGCTCGGGTCGCCGGTGGGACCGGGCTCTCCGGTCGGATCCGGGTCGCTCGTCGGGCTCGCGGTCGGTGCCGGAGTCACCTGGTCGGCGGGAGGGCTGGGCGGCTCGACGGGCGGCGACGAGCGGTCGCCGACCCGTGCCGGCGGCGACCCGGCGACGGGCGGTGCGGTGGTGAGGACCCGCGCCCCGGACTCTGCGGTCGCGTTCGGGAGGCGCTTCGGTGGCGGCGCGGGCCGGGTCGGCCGGACCACCGACGACGACGGGTCGACCGGAGTCGCCACGGGCGGCACCCCGGGCGGCACCCCGGGCGCGGGCGGTGCGGCCGTGGCGGCGGGCGCGGTCGCCTGTCCGTGCGCCGGATCGGTCTGCCCGGCTGTCGCCGTCCAGGTGCCGGCGGAGGTGACGCCCAGCAGCACGGCCGCCGCCGCGACGCCCGCCGCGGCCAGCCGCTGGGGGAGTGCCCGGTCGGCCGGGGCGTCCCACGGGCCGAGCGGCCGGGGAGGCCGGGGCCGGGCAGCCCGGTGGGCGGACCGCAGCGCCTCGACGTCCTCGACGACCGCCTGCCGTGTGCCGGTGGCACCGGCGTGGGCGAGGGTGAGGTAGAACCTGGTGTTCGCCGCGCCCGGGGCCGGTACGCGCAGGCCCGCCGGGGCGCCGCCGTCGGCGTCGTGCAGCAGGGTGACCGGACGGTCCGGGTGGTGCCCGAGGCCGCGCACGTCCCGCAGCGGCCAGTCCCGCCGGGCGTTCTGCCCGGCGAAGGCCACCCGCCGGTCGGTCACCACGGCGGTGCCGCTGTCCACCACGCGCAGTCCCGCCGGCAGCGGGCCGTGGGACGGGTCGAGACAACCGGCGAGCGTGCGGCCCGGCACCGGCAGCCCGGGCAGGTGCCGGGCCGTCGCCTCGACCAGGTCGACTGTGGGCAGGATGCGGTAGACGACCTCGCCGTCGTCCAGCGGCACCGGCAGCGCGGTGCCGGGCAGTGGGCAGCCGTGGAAGCCCGCCGCTTCCATCGACAGCCGGTCGAGGTGGTCGGCGCGGCGGCGCCAGGTCCGGGCCGCCGTCTCGTACGCCTGGCGCCCGCGCTCGTTCTCGCGCCGCGCCCAGGCCAGTCGCCGCTGCGGATGAGCCCCGATCGCGTCGGGTCGCCTCGCCGTCACACCTGGTACAACGCCCTGCGGAGGGCGCGGATACGTGAGCGCGGCTATCGTCCGGTTTGGCGGTGGTATGCCCCCGATTAGACTTCGCGCATGCCGCGGATCGTCCAGTTGCTGGCCTCACCCGTGCACCGGTACGTGGGCCGCCCGGCGGACGGACCCGCCCCCGCGCCACCGGGCGAGCTGGTGGACCGGGTGGAGCTACGCGCCGGGCTCGGCATCGTCGGTGACCGCTACTTCGGCCGTCCCGCGCACCGTCAGGCGAGCGTCACGCTGATCGCGCGGGAGTCGCTGCCGCCCGGCGCGGACCTCACCCAGCTGCGGCGCAACGTGCTCACCGAGGGCATCCCGGTGGACGATCTGGTCGGGCGCGTGCTCACGCTCGACTCCGGCGACGGCCCGGTCCGGCTGCGGGTGCACCGGGCCGCCCCGCCCTGCGCCTGGCTCGACGTGGTGGTCGCCCCCGGCACGTGGAAGGCGATGCGCCGCCGCGGCGGCGTCCGGTGCTCGCCGCTCACCGACGGCGTCCTGCGGGTCGGGCCGGTCACCGTCTCCGTCGACGACTGACAGCGAGGGAACTTTCCTGACCCGCCGGCCGACCAACCGGGGGCGACCGGACTCCGGCGCCGGCAGGAGGGACGCCACTGATGAACCGAGCGGGGCGCGCATCCGTACCGTCCGGCATGAGCATGCCGGACCGGCGGGCCGGCCGCGGATGGGCCCGGACGACGACGAGCAGGTGACCGGGTGGGCACGACGCGCCGCCCGGGGTGACCAGCTGGCCGCTGCCGCGTTCGTCAGGGCCCTCCAGGCGCCGGTGTGGCGTTTCCTCGCCCACCTGGCCGGGCCCGCCGAGGCCGACGACCTGGCCCAGGAGACCTTCCTGCGCGCGCTGCGCAGCCTGCCCGGCTTCGCGGGCCGGTCGTCGGCGCGTACCTGGATCTTCACGATCGCCCGCCGGGTCGCGGTGGACCACGTGCGGGCGGCGACCGCCCGGCCCCGGGTCGCGGCGCTGCCGGACTGGCAGGCCGCCGCGGAGGCGGCCGGCGCGGTGACCGGCGGCGGGGAGGACGGGGTGGTGCTGCGCGGTCTCATCGCCACGCTGGCGCCGGACCGGCGGGAGGCGTTCGTGGCCACCCAGGTGCTCGGTCTGTCCTACGCCGAGGCGGCCGAGGTGTGCGGATGCCCGGTGGGCACCATCCGCTCCCGCGTGGCCCGCGCCCGGGAGGACCTGGTCGCCGCCTGGTCCGGCGACGCCCGAGACCGCCGGGCGCGCTGACGCCCGCGACCGCCGGGCGCGCTGACACCACGACCGCCGAGACCGCTGAGACACGACCGCCGAGGCCTGCGGGGCCCGCGACCGGCCGGGGCCCGACCGCGCCCGAGGGCCGCAGGGACGCCGCGACCCGGAGACCCGCGCCGCGGGCCGTCAGGCGGCGCGCCGGTCGCGGGCCTGTACGGGGTACGGGCCGGGCGGCACCAGCCGCAGCGCCGGCGCGGCCGGTTCCTCGGTCGGCAGCGCCCACCGGGATCCGTCCGGCCGACGCTGACCGGGCGGGGTGTCGCCGGGGCGCCGGCCGAGGCGGGACAGCACCAGCATCACGGCCCAGCCGACCAGCAGGAAACCGTGGCTGACCAGCCGGGTCATCGCCACCTGCCCGGTGATCAGGTCGTTCACCGACAGCAGCACGAGCGTGGCGACGAACGCGCTGAGCATCGGCAGCAGGCCGGACGGGGCGGACCGGCGCGCGGCCACGTAGAGGAACCCGGCGCCGACCGCGACGTTCCACGCCGCCGACTCGTGCCACAGGTGCTGGCCGGAGGTGTGCGCGTGGGTGACGACCGCCTCCCGGCCGATCTGGGCCAGGCCGAGTACGAGCTGCACCGCGCCGAGCAGCCCGAGCGCCCCGCGCAGCCCGAGCGTGATCCGGTGGCGGCGGCTGGGCCGGGGCGGGGGAGCGGCGGCCAGGACCGCGTCGACCAGGTCGGGCACCCGCGGGGCGAGCTGCGTACGGGCCCGCCGGGTCACCGACGCGGCCGAGTCGAACCAGCCGCGGCAGCCGGCGCAGCCGGTCAGGTGCGCCTCGGCCGCCTCGATCTCCGACTCGGACGCCTCACCGTCCAGCTGTGCCGACAGGATCTCCCGCCACTGCTCACACACCATGTAGGGATAGTCGTCGGGAGCGCCGCGCTGGTTCCCGGCGGGGTGCGGGTCACGCCGGGCCGCCCGGCGGCGGCGGTCACGGCGCGGCGGCGACTACCCCGGGCGGGCACGGGTAAGCCGGTCGGGGAGGGGCCGCTGTGACACGCGAATTCGTGAACTGGTCCGGCAGTCTCCGCTTCACGCCGGCGGACCGGGCCGAGCCGGCCGACGAGGCCGAGGTGTGCGACCTGGTGCGCCGTGCCCGGGCCACCGGCGCCACCATCCGTCCGGTCGGTTCGGGGCACTCGTCCAGCCCGCTGGTGCGTACCGACGGGATCCTGCTCGGCCTGGACCGGCTGTCCGGCGTGATCTCCGACGACGGGCGGCTCGCGACCGCGTGGGCCGGCACCAAGCTCCGGGCGCTCGGCGAGGGGCTCTACGACGCCGGGCTGGCCATGGACAACCTGGGTGACGTCGACTACCAGTCGATCGCCGGGGCGACCGCCACCGGCACCCACGGCACCGGCATCGGCTTCGGGAACCTGAGCACCCAGGTCACCGGCGTACGCCTGGTCACCGGCACCGGCGACGTGCTGGACGTGGACGCGCGCCGCAACCCGGACCTGCTGCCCGCCGTCCGTCTCTCCCTCGGCGTGCTGGGCGTGGTCACCCGGATCACGCTCGACGTGCAGCCGACCTATCAGCTGCACCGCCGCTCCTGGTGCACGCACCTCGACTGGACCCTGGACCACCTCGCCGAACTCCAGCACACCAACCGCAACATGGACTTCTACTGGTACCCGCGCAGTGACCGGACGCAGATCCGGGTGATCAACCGCATCGACACGGACGCCGCGCCGGACCGGGCGGACGTCCGGTTGCCGGACGGCGAGCCCCGGCAGAGCCAGGTCGGGCCGACCCACCGCACCATTCCCCGGGACCGGGAGCTGCGCTTCGAGGAGATCGAGTACATGCTGCCGTCGGAGGCGTTCCCGGCGTGCTTCGCCGAGGTACGCCGCCGGGTGCGCGACCGGCACCGCCGGGTGGCCGCCTGGCGGGTGCTGGTGCGCACCATCGCCGCGGACGACATCTGGCTCAGCAACGCCTACGGCCGGCCCACCACCACGATCGCCTGCCTGCAGAACACCTCACTGCCGTACGAGGAGTACTTCCGGGACGTGGAGGCGGTGTTCCGGCACTACGGCGGGCGCCCGCACTGGGGCAAGAAGCACTGGCTCGGCGCGGGGGAACTGCGTCCCCTCTTTCCCCGCTGGGACGACTTCCAGGCGGTGCGCCGCCGGCTCGACCCGGACGGGGTGTTCCTCACGCCGGACCTGGCCCGGCTGCTGGAGGAGCAGTGAGCGCGCCCGTCGGCGCCCGGGTCTGGGTGGTGCCCGGCGGGCACGTGCCGTTCCCCGCGCACGGCCCGGAACCGGCGTTCACCGCCTTCGACCAGCTCTGCGTGCTCAACGCCGGTGACCGGGACGCCGCTGTGGAACTGGACTTCTACTACCAGGACACCGAGCCGGTGGGGCCGTACCGGCTGCTGGTCGGCGCCCGCCGCATCCGGCACGTACGGGTCAACGACCTGATCGATCCGGAGGCCGTGCGGCTGGACCGCCCGTACGGCTGCGTGCTGCGCTCCCCGGTGCCGGTGGTGGTGCAGTTCCTGCGCCAGGACACCCGGCTGCCCGGTGTGGTGGCGCTGACCGGCACGATGGCGTACCCCGGATGAGATTCGAGCGGTCGGCCGCGGGTACCCCGGTATATGCGGGCTGGCGTCGACCGGGTGCGTGATGCGGGCCTGACCGGCCACCGGAGGCTGCGGACGTACTTCCTCGTGGCGGTCCAGGCCGGCCTGGCCGCGGCGCTGGCCTGGACGGTCGCCCGGGAGGTGCTCGGCAACCCGGACCCGACGTTCGCGCCGGCCGCGGCGGTGAGCGTCATCGCCGCCTCGCTCGGCAACCGCACCCGGCGGACCGTGGAGCTGGTGGCCGGTGTCGTGCTCGGCATCGTCGTCGGTGACCTGCTGGTGAGTCTCCTGGGCACCGGGCCGTGGCAGACCGGCGTGATCGTGTTCCTGGCGGTCACCGCGGCGGTGCTCGTCCGCGGCACCGGCGCCCTCGTCACCCAGGCCGGCGGTACGGCGGTCCTGGTCGCCACGCTGACCCCGGTGTCGCCCGACCTGGAGCTGCCCCGGACCGTCAACGCGCTCGTCGGCGGTGTGGTCGGCCTGCTCGTGGTGCTGGTGATCGCGCCGTTGAACCCGCTGCGCGCGGTCCGCCGCGTCGCCGACCCGGCGCTCGACAGGTTCGCGTGCCAGATGACCGCGTCGGCGGAGGCGCTGGCGCGGGCCGACGTGCGCGCGGCCGACGAGGTGCTGGCCCGGATGCGCGCCGCCGAGGCGGAGCTGGACCAGATCGACGAGATGGTCACCGCCGCCGACGAGGTGGTGCGGTTCTCCCCGGTGCGCTGGCGGCGACGGCGGGCCCTGGCCGCGTACCGGCACGGCGCCGAGCACCTGGACCGGGCGTTCCGCAACAGCCGCGGCATGGTCCGCCGGATCGGCACCACGTTGCGGGACCGGGAGCCGGTGCCGCCGCAGCTACCAGCCGCGCTCGAGCACTTCAGCGAGGCGATCCGGCTGCTGCACCGGGAGTTCCTGGCCGCCGAGGAGCCGGTCGCCGCCCGGGAGCGGGTGCTGCGCGCGGTGCGCGACGCGGGCGAGGCGTGCCGGCAGGACATCGGCTTCTCCGGCACCATCGTGGTCTCGCAGTTGCGGACCGTCGCCAACGACCTGCTGCGCGCCACGGGCGTGCCGCCGGACGAGGCCCGCCGGCTCGTCCGCCGGGCGGCCGCGGCCCGCTGAGGCGGCCGGTCACACCTCGGTCAGCCGGGACTTCTGCACCTTGCCCATCGCGTTGCGGGGCAGCGCGCCGACCAGCCGTACCTGCCGGGGGCGTTTGTGCGCGGACAGGTGCCGCGCCACGAAGTCGATCAGCTCCGTCTCGGCCACTCCGTCGCCCACCACGTACGCGGTCACCTGCTGGCCCAGGTCGGGGTGGGGCGTGCCGACCACCGCGGCCTCCCGGACACCCGGGTGGGCCAGGAGGGCGTCCTCGGCCACCCCTGCCGGGCGTGCCGTCGGGTATGTGTCATCGTGGTCGGCGGCGAGGGAGGGTGGCATGTCGGGTCCGTTGCGCGGGGTGCTGGTCGCCGACTTCTCCCGGATCCTCGCCGGGCCGTACGCGACGATGCTCCTGGCCGACCTCGGCGCGGACGTGGTCAAGGTGGAGGCGCCCGGCGGTGACGACACCCGCGGCTGGCGGCCCCCGGTGCGCGACGACGTGGCCACCTACTACCTGGCGGTCAACCGCAACAAGCGCTCGCTGGTGCTCGACCTGACCGATCCCGGCGACCTGACGCTGGCCCACCGGTTGGCCGACCGGGCCGACGTGCTGATCCAGAACTTCCGTCCGGGCGCGCTGCGCCGCTTCGGCCTCGACCACGGCACGGTCACCGCCCGCAACGCCCGCCTGGTGTACGCCTCGATCAGCGGCTTCGGCGACGCCGGGGGCGCCGACCTGCCGGGGTACGACCTCATGGTGCAGGCCGCCGCCGGGCTGATGAGCCTCACCGGGGACGCGGACGGCCCGCCCTACAAGGCCGGGGTGGCGGTGTTCGACGTGATCGCCGGGCTGCACGCGGCGGTCGGGATCCTGGCCGCGCTGCGGCACCGGGAGGAGACCGGTCGCGGGCAGCACGTCACCGTGGACCTGCTCTCCTCGGCACTGTCCGGGCTGGTCAACCACACCAGCGCGTACGTCGCGGGTGCGGCGGCGCCGCACCGGATGGGCAACGCGCACCCGAGCATCGTGCCGTACGAGCCGCTGCCCACCGCCGACGGCGAGCTGGTGGTGATCGCCGGGAACGACGGCCAGTTCCGTACCCTCTGCGGGGTGCTCGGCGTGCCGGAACTGGCCGACGACGTACGGTTCGGCCGCAACGCCGACCGGGTCGCGCACCGCGACGAGCTGCGCTCGTTGCTGGTGGCGGCGCTGTCCCGGCGCGGCAGCGCGGACTGGTTCGCCGAGCTGCGTGCCGCGGGCGTGCCGTGCAGCCCGATCAACTCGGTGGCCGAGGGGGTGGCGCTGGCTCAAGGGCTCGGCCTGGAGCCGGTGGTGACGGCCGGCGGGGTACCGGGGATCCGGAATCCGATCGGCCTGTCCGGGGCGCCACCTCGCTACGACCTGCCGCCGCCGGAGCTGGACGAGCACGGCGCCGAACTGCGCGCCTGGCTCGCCGCCGAGTGACCAGCCCGGCCGCCGTCAGAGCGTCTCGACCAGCCGGAAGCGTTCCAGCACGGCCGGGGTGTCGTCGTCCACTGTGAACCCGGGGTCGCCGAGCCAGCCACGGTAGTCGTCGCCGTGCCAGAACCGTTCGTGGCCGGCGCGCCAGGCGGCGACCGTCTCGAACCCCTCGCCCTCGTCCCGGGCGTGGTCGAGGTCGACGTCGCCGAGGCGGGCGACGCGGACCTCGACCAGCTCGATCACCACCACCGGCCGGCCGTCGGAGTCGATCACCGCCGAGCGGGTGCCGACGGCCGGTAGCGGCTCACCGTCGATCTCGTAGTCCTGGAGCAGGCCGGTGGTGGTGGTCTTGCTCCCGTCGAGCACCGCGGCGACGAGCTGGTCGCGCAGCGGGCCGGGGAAGGCGAACTCGAACGTGGGCAGCTCGGCGTCCATGCGCGGCAGCGTAGCGGTCAGCGGCGGCGCAGCGCCGGGTCGAGCAGGGCGGGCGGGGTGTCGTACTTCTCCTCCGGGGCCAGGTCGACGCCGGGGGCGACGATCGCGTCGATCGCGTCGAGGACGTCGGCGTCCAGGACGGTGCCCGCGGCGGCGAGCTGGCTGTGCAGGTGTTCCGGCGTGCGCGGACCGATGATCGCGCTGGTCACGGCGGGGTGCGCGGTGACGAAGCCGAGCGCGAGCTGGATCAGCGTGAGTCCTGCTTCGTCGGCGACACCGGCCAGCCGTTCCACCGCGTCGAGCCGGGCCTGGTTGGCCGGGACCGTGGGGTCGAAGCGCTGCGGCATGAACGTGGACCGGTGGGTGGTGATCTCGCGGCCGGCCCGGATCGCCCCGGAGAGCCAGCCCGAGGCGAGCGGGCTCCAGACCAGGACGCCGAGCCCGTAGTGCTGTGTGACCGGCAGGACGTGTGCCTCGATGCCGCGTTGCAGGATCGAGTAGCTGGGCTGCTCGGTGACGTACCGGCCGAGGTGGTGCTCGCGGGCCGCCCACTGCGCCTCGACCAGGCGGTGGGCCGGGTAGGTGGAGGTGCCGAAGTACCGGATCTTGCCGGCCTGCCGCAGGTCGGTCAGCGCCGACAGCGTCTCCTCGTCGCTGGTGGCCGGATCCCAGCGGTGGATCTGGTAGAGGTCCACGTGGTCGACGCCGAGCCGGCGCAGGCTGTCCTCCAGGGCGGTGGCCAGCCAGCGCCGGGAGCCGCCCCGGCGGTTGCGCTCCTCGCCCATGGGCAGGGCGGCCTTCGTCGCCAGCACCACGTCGTCGCGGCGGCCGGCGATCGCCCGGCCGACCATCTCCTCGGAGATCCCGTTGCCGTAGGCGTCGGCGGTGTCGATCAGGTTGATCCCGGCGTCGAGTGCGGCCCCGACGAGCGCGGTGGCCTCGTCCTGGGTGGTGCGCCCGATCGGGCCGAGGTTCATGGCGCCCAGCGCGAGCGTGCTGACCTGTACGCCGGTGCGGCCCAGGGTGCGGTACTGCATGGGGTGTCCCTCCGGTGGCCGCGACGGGCGCGGCCTGACTCGGTGATCTCTCGTCCCGCCTGGCATGATGGCCATGCGGAACATTGCTCCGGTAACGATACGGAACGCTGTTCCGTTTGACAACCGCAGTCCAGGAGAGGACGCCGAACGTGACCGACACCACCGGGCCGGGCCGACGCCGGGCCGACGCGCGGCGCAACCAGCGCTCGCTGCTCGACGCCGCCGCCGCGGTGTTCGTCGCCTCCGGCGTCGAGGCCCCGGTACGCGACATCGCCGCCGCCGCAGGCGTCGGCGTGGGTACGGTCTACCGGCACTTCCCGACCCGCGCCGACCTCGTGGTCGCGGTCTACCGGCACCAGGTCGAGGCGTGCGCCGAAGCCGGCCCGGTCTGCCTGGCGCAGGCACCCACCCCGTACGCCGCGCTGACCCGGTGGATCGACCAGTTCGTCGACCTGCTGGTCACCAAGCACGGGCTCGCCGCGGCGCTGCGCGCGGACAGCGGGCAGTTCGACGCGCTGCACGGTTACTTCGTCGACCGGCTGGTGCCGGTCTGCGCCGCTCTGCTGGACGCCGCGGCCGAGGCCGGCGAGACCCGCCGGGACGTCGACGCGTACCAGCTGCTGCGCGGCGTCGGGAACCTCTGCATCGGCGCGGACAGCGATCCCCGCTACGACGCGCGCCGGCTGGTCGGCCTGCTGCTCGCCGGGCTGCGGTACCGGGACTGACCGCCTGCTCAGCCGGGCGGGCGGTGCGGCGTCGTCGCGCAGCCCGCGGGCGGCAGCCGCCGGTCGAGCCAGTCCAGCAGCACCCGCTCGTACTGCGGGCTGACGCTGTCCAGATCCTCGCCCTCGCCGAGCGTGGGGGCGTGGTCGCAGCCGGCCAGCCGGGCCACCGTCAGCTCGGCGTCGCGCGCCGCCCGCCGCCACACCGCGAGGCTGTCCTCGATCGGGATCCACGCGTCCGTCTCGCCGTAGCAGAGCAGCACCGGGCAGGTCAGCCGCGCCAGCACCGGCGCCGGGTCGTAGTCCATGTCGGTCCAGGTGCCGGGCGTCGCGGGCAGTTCGTTCGGCAGGAACGCCAGCGGGAACCACCGGCGGCGGGCCGCCGCGTCGATCGCCGCCTGCGCCTCCGCGCGCGGCACGTCGCCGCGCTGGAATCCCTCGGCGACGCGGCGCAGCTCGGCCAGCTCGGCGAGGTCGGCCGGGCCGTAGCCGTTGCGGCGGAGCTGCTCGGCGGTGCCGTGGCGCATCTGGACCGCGGGGCTCACCGCGCTGCACCCCACCAGCACCAGGAAGTCGACCGGGTGCCGGACGGCGGTCAGGGCCGCCGCCCACGCGCCCTGGCTGAAACCCCACAGCCCGACCGGCGGCGACCCGACGTGCCGGCGCAGCTCCGCCACGGCCGCCGACGCGTCCTCGGCCTGGTCGGCCAGCGGCACGTCGTGTCCGTCGATCCGAGGGCGGCGGTCGTAGCGCAGCACCGCGATCCCGGCCGGAGGCAGCAGCCGGGCCAGATGGGCGTAGAGGAAGTAGGAGTGCTGCTCGGCGTGCGAGCCGTGCAGCACCACCAGGCCGCCGCGTACCGGCCCGGCCGGCAGGTCGAGGACCGCCGGCAGGCCCGCCGTGCCGACTGTCGTCTCCATGCCGGGCAGTGAACCACGAACCGTCCCGCCCGGTGGTCCCGGCCGCCGTCCGGGACACCCGCGTGCGTACGCTGACCAGGTACGCCGCCGCGACCGTGGAGAACTGCCATGACCAGCCCCGCACCCCGTACCGTCCGGGTCGCCCGTCCCGAGGACGTGGCAGCCCTCGTCGACCTGATCGAGTCGGCGTACCGGGGTGAGCGCAGCCGGCAGGGCTGGACCCACGAGGCGGACCTGCTGGCCGGGCAGCGCACCGACCCGGCGATGGTGACCGCCGCGGTCACCGGCCCGGACGGCGTGGTGCTGGTCGCCGAGCAGGACGGCGACCTGGTGGCCTGCTGCCAGCTGGAGCGCCGCGACGACCACGTCTACTTCGGGATGTTCGCTGTCGCGCCCGGCCGGCAGGGCGGCGGCGTGGGCCGGGATCTGCTGGCCGAGGCCGAGCGCTACGCGGCCGAGCAGTGGCACGCCGGTGAGATGCGGATGACCGTGATCGTCCAGCGCGACGACCTGATCGGCTGGTACGAGCGGCGCGGTTACGTCCGCACCGGCGAGCTGATCCCGTTCCCGTACGGCGACGAGCGGTTCGGCGTGCCGCTGCGGGCGGACCTGGCGTTCGAGACGCTGCGCAAGAAGCTCGGCTGACTCAGCCCGGCCGGTCGACCAGCGCGACCAGTTTCTTCGGGGCCAGCACGCAGTAGCTCTCGGTGAGCAGTTCGGCGACCTCGGTCCAGTCGGTGTCCGCGTCCAGCCGCAGGCCGACCACGTCGGCGGCCCAGTCCGGCTTGAAGAAGTGCGGCCCGGCCGCGAGCAGCCCGGCGATCTCGTCGCCGGGGGAGCGGAACGTCATCACGCAGACCGGCTCGTCGGTCGCCGCGGCCCGTGCGTACGCCGCCTGGTGGCCCGGGTCGACGGTGAGCACGTGGGCGAACGTGCGGCCGCGGACGCGCCACCGGACGCCCACCCAGGCCGCCTCCTCGTAGGTCTCCGGCAGGCCGAGGCAGACCGGCCGCAGGCGGTCGAGGTGCTCGGGCGGGACGTCTCCGGGGCCGGTCATGCGCGCAGGCTAGCCGCACCCCCCGACATTCCGGCCGCACCGGCGTGGCGGCGCCGCCGCCGCCCGCCCGACCGGGAAATGTCGTAGCCGGGGAGTACGACAGCGATGAGTTTCGGTGAGCCGCACGGTCATTGCGGGGAGAACCCCTCGGACGAGAGGACGAGACATGAGCGGCGTACGAGTACTGGTCGGCACGCGCAAGGGCGCGTTCATCCTGACCTCGGACGGCAAGCGCGACGACTGGACCGTCGACGGGCCGCACTTCGGCGGCTGGGAGATCTACCACCTGACAGGTTCGCCTGTCGAACCGGACCGGCTGTACGCGTCCCAGTCCGGCGGCTGGTTCGGGCAGCTGATCCAGCGCTCGGACGACGGCGGCCGGACCTGGACGACGGTCGGCAACGACTTCGCCTACAGCGGCGAGGTGGGGCAGCACCTCTGGTACGACGGCACTCCGCGGCCGTGGGAGTTCAAGCGGATCTGGCACCTGGAGCCCTCCCGCCACGACCCTGACACCGTGTACGCGGGCGGCGAGGACGCCGCCCTCTACCTGTCCACCGACGGCGGCCAGAAGTGGTCCGAGCTGACCGCCCTGCGACAGCACCCGACCGGCCCGTCCTGGCAGCCCGGCGCGGGCGGGATGTGCCTGCACACGATCCTGCTCGACCCGGCCGACCGGGACCGGATCTACGTCGCGATCTCGGCGGCGGGCGCGTTCCGCAGCGACGACGCCGGCGCGAGCTGGCTGCCGATCAACAAGGGGTTGCGCTCGGGCGAGATCCCGGACACCGACTCCGAGGTGGGGCACTGCGTGCACCGGCTCGCCCAGCATCCGTCCCGGCCGGACACGCTGTTCATGCAGAAGCACTGGGACGTCATGCGCACCGACGACGCCGGCGCGAACTGGCGGGAGGTCAGCGGCGACCTGCCGACGGACTTCGGCTTCCCGATCGCGGTGCACGCGCACGAGCCGGAGACGGTCTACGTGGTGCCGATCACCAGCGACTCGCTGCACTACCCGCCGGAGGGCAAACTGCGCGTCTACCGCAGCCGTACCGGCGGTGAGCACTGGGAACCGCTGACCGAAGGGCTGCCGCAGTCGCACTGCTACGTCAACGTGCTGCGCGACGCGATGGCCGTCGACACGCTCGACCCGTGCGGCGTCTACTTCGGCACCACGGGCGGTCAGGTCTACCACTCGGCCGACGGCGGCGACACGTGGGCGCCGATCGTGCGGGACCTGCCGGGCGTGCTCTCGGTCGAGGTCCAGGTGCTGCCGTGATCCGGGTGGTGCTGCCGGCGCACCTGAAGAACCTGGCGCACGTCACCGGCGAGGTCCGCGTCGAGGTGGCCGGGCCGCCCACCCAGCGGGAGGTGCTCGACGCGCTGGAGACCGCGTACCCGATGCTGCTCGGCACGATCCGCGACCGGCACAGCGGGAAGCGCCGGCCGTTCGTCCGCTTCTACGCCTGCGAGCTGGACCTCTCCAACGAGTCCCCGGACGACCCGTTGCCGGAGGAGGTGGTCGCCGGCAAGGAGCCGTTCATCGTGCTCGGCGCGATGGCGGGCGGTTGAGCGGCACGGCCGGTGGTCGAACGGCACGGCCGGGAACCGTGCTCGTCACCGCCACGTCTGACCGGCATGACCCGTCACGGATCCCGGACGTTTGGATGGACGATGGCCGCCGCGCTGGCTCTCGCCGGCTGCACCGCGTCACCGCCGGCCGCCGACCCGCCGCCCACCGGGCGGGTCGTACCGGCCGGCGGGCTGCGGCTGGTGGCTTTCGACGGCTGCGACGAGGCGCTGCGGCAGCTCCGCACGGCCGCGAAGGCGGCGGTCGGCCCGTGGGGTCTCGGCCCGGACGTACGCATGCAGTTCAGCGCGGAACGGGCGGCGGTCGGCGGCGCCGCCAAGGACGCGGCGTCGGCGTCCACGCCCGACTTCTCCGGCACCAACGTGCACGAGGCCGGCGTGGACGAACCGGACCTGGTCAAGACCGACGGGCGGCGGATCGTCACGGTCAGCCGGGGCGTGCTGTCGGTGGTCGATCCGGCGAGCCGCCGCGTGACCGGCCGGCTGGCGCTCGACCCCGATGCCGAGCGGTTCTCCGGCGACGAGGGGAGCCTGCTGCTGCACGGTGACCGGGCGCTCGTGCTGCTGCACGCCGGACGGACCGTCAAGGGCCCCGTACCGGACGGGCAGACGCGCCCGGGCGCGACCCCGCAGGCCCGGCTCGCCCTGGTGGACCTCGCCGGACCGCCCCGGGTGGTGGGGGAGTACCGGATGGACGGTCTCCTGGTCGACGCCCGGCAGTCCGGCGGGACCGCCCGTGTGGTGATCCGGTCCGCGCCCCGGCTCGACTTCCCGTACCCGTCCGGTCGCCGGACCGACGCCCAGCGGATCGCCGCCAACCGGGCGGTCATCGACAAGGCCACGCTCGACGACTGGCTGCCCCGCTACGAGATCCGCGACAGTGTGCGGACCGTCGGCACGGGGCGGGTCGGCTGCGACCGGGTCAACCGTCCGGCCGGATTCTCCGGCGCGTCGATGGTGACGGTGCTCAGCTTCGACCTGGGCGCGGCTGCGCTCGGTGCCGGTGACCCGGTCACCGTGGTCGCCGACGGCGACACCGTCTACAGCAACGGCGCACGCCTCTACGTCGCCAACGACCACCGCTGGCGGATGTGGCGTGGCGGACCGTCCGGGGCACGTGACACCAGCACCGAGATCTACCAGTTCGACACCGCGGCGGGCACGCCACGCTTCGTCGCCGCCGGGTCCGTGCCCGGCTGGCTGATCAACCAGTACGCGCTGTCCGAGTGGGACGGTCACCTCCGGGTGGCGACCACGACGGGTGACACCTGGGGGCGGGGGACGTCCTCGCAGTCCGGCGTCTACGTGCTGCGCGCCGACGGTGCCACGCTGAAGCGGGTCGGCGCGGTGACCGGCCTGGGCAAGGGCGAGCGGATCTTCGCGGTGCGGTTCGTCGGCGGCACCGGGTACGTGGTCACGTTCCGGCAGACCGACCCGCTGTACGGCGTGGACCTGCGCGATCCGGCCGCGCCCCGGGTCACCGGCGAGCTGAAGATCAACGGCTATTCGGCGTACCTGCACCCGGCCGGCGACGGCCGCCTGATCGGGGTCGGGCAGGACGCGACGGACCGGGGACGGGTGACGGGCACCCAGGTGTCGCTGTTCGACGTGGCCGACCCGGCCCGTCCGGCGCGCATCGCCCAGCACCACGTCCCGGGCGGCTGGTCCGAGGCGGAGCACGACCCGCACGCGTTCCTGTACTGGGAGCCCGAGCGCCTGGTGGTGCTCCCGGTGCGGCAGCCGGGCGTGGTCACCGACCGCGCCGACGGCACCAGGCGCCCGCCGTCCGGCGGTGTGCTGGCGCTGCGCATCGGCGACAAGGGCTTCACAGCGGCCGGTGCCGTCGACCACCCGGGCGTCCTGGCCGACGGCGGCGAGTGGGCGCCGATCCGCCGTTCGCTGATGATCGACGGTGTGCTCTGGACGGTCTCCGACGCCGGTCTCAAGGCGACCGCCCTGTCCGGCATGACCACCCTCGCCTGGGTGCCGCTGACCTGACGCTGACCGGACCTCGCCGCGCGCTGTGGGCGCGCGACGAGGTCCGGCACGTCACTGTTCCAGCGCCGCCTCGGCGGCCGCGACCTGCGGTCCCACCCGCAGCGCGTACGCGACGACGCCGCCGAGGAGGAACGTCGTGGCGGTGACGGCGGCGATCCGGTTGCCCGGTTCCTGCGCCATCCACAGCGCGACCTGCCGCCACTCCGGTCCGCCCGGTGCGGCCAGGAAAGCCCCCAGCGCGGCCCAGGCGGTCGGCACCTGCCAGGCGGCCCGCGCGCCGGCGAGCGCGGCCCCGAGTCCGACCAGCCCGGTCAGCCCGGCCGTGTTGCGGGCCAGCACGGACAGCGGCCCGAAGTCGGCGCCGAGCATGCGGGCGGCGGCCAGCAGCCCGACCACCACCGCGCCGTACGCGAGCAGGTGCCCGGCCCGGCGCGGCGCCCACTGCCACGCGGCGGTCCGCTCCAGCGCCGGGTCGGTGCCGGCGAGCGTCGGCCCGAGCGGTGCCACCGCCATCGCGGTGGTGAGCACGGCGAGGCCGGCCGGCACCTCGGGGCGGTCGGTGAAGGCGGACCAGGAGGCGGTCATCACCGCGACGGCGACTGCCGATCCGGCCAGGGCGGCGGGTAGCCGGCGGGACCGCACGTACAGCGGCAGCCAGCGGGTCACGGCGCGGCCCGGCCGGTGAGCGCCGGCATCAGGTCCGGCTCGCACCGCGCGGCCGCGTCCCGCAGCGCGGTGACCCGCCGCAACTGCTCCGGCTCGGGCAGCGCGCGCAGTTGCCGCACCCCGGCCCGGATCTCCTCCTGCTGCTCGTCGGCGTACCGGTATCCGGTCCAGGAGTCCCACAGCCGCACGGTGTCGGTGTCCAGCAGCCAGGCCGCGACGATCGCCGGGGCGATGTCGTCGCCGCTGCGCCCGCAGCCGGACCACCGGGTGCCGCCGCCCATGGCGATGCGCTCGGCCACGTCCGCGGCCCGGCCGGTGTCCGGATCGACCTCCAGGTGGAACTGCACGGTGCCGGGTGCGGGCCGGGGCCGGTGCCACTGCTCGCTGTCGTTGCTGCCGATGGTGTCCAGCCGAAGCTCCACCGCGCGGGTCGGTGCGTCCGGCAGCTTCGCCAGCGCGCGCAGCCCTCGGCGGGCCTCGGTGGTGACCTCGGGCAGCAGGTGCGCGTTGACGGCGGTGACGCACACCTGCGGCGTGCCGTCGGCGCAGACGTAGCGGCGCGCTCCCGGGTCGAGCTGCCAGATCCCGGCCGGGCCGGGCACGCCGATCAGCACGAGACCCGCCACGCCGCCGGCGAGCCCCGCGAGCGCGCCGGCCCGGGTCAGCCACGACCCGCCCGCCGCCAGGAGCAGGCCGGCGAGCACCAGCCCGGCCCCCAGCGCCAGCCGGCTCAGCAGCAGCCGGTCCGACAGCGTCTCCCAGGGCGTGTCCGGCGGCCAGTTGATCATGAGGGACACGTTCGACACCTTGCTGTCCGCACCCGCGAGCATGGACGTGCCCTCCTGCGCGACCAACGCGGCGGCGGCCAGCAGCGGGGGCAGCAGCGGTGAGGACCACAGGCGCCCGACGGCCGTGCCGCACCAGGCCGCGCCGACGAGCACCAGCACGTCGACCAGGGGCCCGGCGAGCCCGCGTACGCCGACGTAGGCGCCGCCGGTGGCGACCAGCGCCGCACCGCCGGCGAGCACGAGCAGATGCGCGGCCGCGACGGCGACGCCGAGCGCGGTCATCGCCGGCAGCGTGCGCTGCCAGCGGGGCCGGCCGGTGCTGTTCATCAGCTCGTCGGCGCGGGTGCGCCGGTCCCGGCGGCCGAGCACCGCGCCGCCGGCCAGCGCCAGGGGCATCAGGAGGAACATGGCCGAGGAGTGCACGTAGCCCAGCCGCAGCCACTGTCCCTGCCAGAAGCTGTACATGCTGGCGACGCCGAGGATCCCGATGACGAGGAGCAGCACCGCCACGGCCGGCGCGTTCGAGCGGCGCAGTTCGATACGTACCTGTCGGATCATCACGCGCCCCGGTGCTGCTGGAGGAGGTACGAGTAGCCGCGCTCCGCGGCGCTGTCGCCGACGCCGCCGGTCTCGCCGTGGCGGACCAGGTCGGCGGGCAGGCCCTGGAACACGCGGGCGCCGTCGTCCATCAGGATGACGTCGGAGCAGGCCGCCACCACGTCCTCCACCAGGTGGGTCGAGACCAGCACGCACGCGTCCGCGCCGAGTTCGCGGATCAGCTCGCGGAACTGCACCCGCTGCTCCGGGTCCAGGCCGACAGTCGGTTCGTCGAGCAGCAGCAGCTCCGGTTCGTTCACGATCGCCTGGGCGATGCCGGCCCGGCGCAGCATGCCGCCGGACAGCGACTTGAGCTTGGCGTCGGCCCGGTCGGTGAGGCGTACCCGGTCGATTGCCCGCTGGGCGGCGCCCGGCACCGCGGAGGCGGGCATCTCCCGCAGCCAGGCCACGTACTCGACGTACTCCCGGACCGTGAACCGGGGGTAGTAGCCGAACTGCTGCGGCAGGTAGCCGAGGCGGCGGCGCACCGGGCGCAGCTCACGGGTCGTGGCGGCGTCCGCGCCGAGCAGCCGCAGCACGCCGGCGTGCGGCTTGACCACAGTGGCGAGCGCGCGCATCAGCGTGCTCTTGCCGGCGCCGTTCGGGCCGAGCAGCCCGTGCACGCCGGTGCCGAGCGTCAGGCCGAGGTTGTCGACGGCCAGGTGCCGCCCGGCCTTCACCGACAGTCCCACCGCCTCGATCCGCCAGGCGTGCCGGGTCGGCGCCACCTCGTCGGCGCTCACTGCGCGTACCAATGTCGTCTCCTTCTCGGGGCAGGGTGGTCCGCGGCGCCGTCGGGGCGCCGTGGCGTGGTTCCGGGGGCCGGCGTCAGCCGGCGGGCCGCCGCAGGTGTTCGGCGCGCAGCGCGGTCAGCAGAGTGAGCACGACGGCGGCCGCCGCCCAGGCGGGCATGGTGGCGGGCCGGAGCAGGGCGTCGGTCGCGGCGGCGGCGCGGGCCGCGTCGGCGCCGCCGATGACCGACACGGCCGCGACCGCCGCGAGCCAGCCGCCGCCGAGGACGGCGGCCGCGAGCGGCACGCCGACGCGGCTGCCGAGCAGCAGTGTCGCCGCGGTGAACGTCAGGCAGGGCAGCAGCCACAGCGCGGGGTTGCGGCCGACCGCCAGCCCGGCCACCGCGAGCACCGGCGCCACCAGGAGCAGAACCGCGAGGGTACGGCGCAGCAGCAGTTCCAGCCCGGCGCGTGCGGTGCCGGCGACCACCTCCCAGTTCGGGTTGGCGCGTCGCGACCAGGCCACCGCGAGCCCGGCCAGCGGCGCCACCGGCGCCAGCAGCAGCACCGCCGACGGCTGGTCCGGGTAGTTGCGGTCCAGCAGCACCGCGGCGAGGACCGCCGTGCAGGTCATGGCCGCCCAGGCCAGCAGCGACCAGTCGGTCCAGCGCAGCCACCACCGCCGCAGCGGACGCCGGCGCACCGGCCGTGGCCCGGTGCGGGCCTGTTCCAGGATCGCCTCCCGGGTGTCGCCGAGCAGGGCACGCAGCGGCGGGGCGGCCAGCTCGCCGAGCCGGTCCCGGCACTCGGCGCAGCCCTCCAGGTGCACCTCGATCGTCCAGGCGGCGGCGTCGTCGGGGCTGCCCGCGGCGTACGCGGTCAGGGCCGAGGGGGGAACGTGAGCGGTCATGCCAGCGCCTCCCGTAGCGCGTTGCGGGCACGCCGCGCCCGGCTCTTCACGGTGCCTTCCGGCACCCCCAGCAGGACGGAGGTCTCCCGGACGGTCAGCCCGTCCAGGACCATCGCGGCGAGCACCGCCCGCAGCTCCGGTGCGAGGGCGTCCAGCGCGGCGCCCACCTCCGAGCCGAGCGACCCGGCGAGCGCCTCGTCCTCGGCGGCCGGCGCGCTGCGTACCGGCAGCACGTCGGTCGGCACCTCCTGCACCCGGGCGCGGCGGCGCAGCGCGTCGACCAGGCGCCGGGCCGCGATGGTCCAGATCCAGCCGGCGGCCGAGCCACCCGGCGCGTCCGCGCCGCCGGAGGGCCGGATCCCGCTGAACGAGCCGGCGGCCCGCCACACCGTCAGGTACGTGTCCTGGAGGACCTCGGCGACGATGCCGTCGTCGGCGCACCGCCGCCGCAGCCGGATCGCGAGCCACGGCGACGTACGCCGGTACAGCTCGTCGAACGCGTCCAGGTCGGCGCGCGCGATCCGCCGCAGCAGCCGCTCCTCGTCCTGTTGGCTTCCTCCCACGCCTAGATGGTCGTTCACGGCACCTCCGACGGATCACGGCGCGGCGTGACCTGGGTCACACCGCGCCGTGGGTGGGTGTCCGTCACTCCGGTGCGGCGAACGGTCCCTTCGGTCCGAACGCCAGCGCGGCGAACCGCTCGCCGATGCGGCGGTCGGCGGCCGGGTCGGGGTGCAGCTCGTCGGGCAGCGGCAGTTCGGCGTAGTCGGCCTCGCCGTACAGCTCCAGGCCGTCGAGGTAGTGCAGGTTCGGGTCCGCCGCGGACCGGGACGCCACGATCCGGGCCAGCTCGGCGCGGATGACGCGCAGCGTGAGCCGGCCGGACGCCACCTCGGCCGGGTCGCCGGTGGCCCGGAACCGCACCCGCCCGTCGACGAACTCGACCGCGCCCGGGCCGGGCGTGTCCTCCTGGATCGGGCACAGGATCGACGACACGACCAGCAGCGGGGTGTCCGGGTGCCCCTCCCGGAGGGTGTCCAGGAAGCCGTGCACGGCGGGGCCGAACGCGCGCAGCCGCATCAGGTCGCTGTTCACCACGTTGATGCCGATCTTGACGCTGATCAGGTCGGCCGGGGTGTCCCGCATCGCGCGCGCGGTGAACGGGTCGAGCAGCGCGCTGCCGCTGAACCCGAGGTTGACCAGCTCCACGCCGGCGAGCGTGGCGGCGATCGCCGGCCAGGTGCCGGTGGGGCTCTCCGCGTCCGAGCCGTGGCTGATCGAGCTGCCGTGGTGCAGCCACACCCGGCGGCCACCCGTGTCGGCCGGCTCGACCGGCGCGTCCGTGCGCAGCGCCACCAGCTCGGTGATCTCCCGGTGCGGCAGCCAGATCACCACCTCCTTGTCGGCGGCGGGCAGGTCGGTGAAGCGCACCGTGCCGACCGGACCGGCCTCGACGCCGGACGTGCCGGTGGCGAGGTCGATGGTGAGCACCTTGCCGCCGTCGGCGGTGGCCTGACCGGCGAGGCGGCCGTCGACGACCAGGTCGTAGCGGCCGTCGGGTCGCGGCCCGGTGCCCCGGTAGACCATCTTCGTGGGCAGCACGTCCAGCTCGACTGTGGTGGCGCGGGTACGGAACACCAGCCGTACGCCCGAGGGCATCGCCTCCGCCGTCATCAGCTGCGGGTCGACGTTCTGTGCCCGGGCCCACGCGGGCAGCCGGTGCGGCAGCACGCCGTCCGCTGTGTGTTCCAGGTCGAGCGCGCCGCGCAGCAGGTCGGAGGTGATCGGAGTGGTGATGAGCGGTGATGCCATGATCCCGATCCTGCCCCCGGAGCCGGGGGAGCGGCCACCTGATTCATCCGACAGGCCGGACTCGTCACGCTGGGTCAGTCGGCGAGCACCCGATCCACGTACCGGGCGGTCATGGTGGCGAGGACCCGGTCCGGGTCGGTGTCCCACACCTCGGCGTTGAAGATCTCCACCTCGATGTCGCCGGAGTACCCGGCGGCCTCCACCGCGCGGCGCAGCGGCGGGAAGTCGATGTGCCCGTCGCCCATCATGCCGCGCCCGAGCAGCACGTCGGCCGGCAGCGGGGTGAGGAAGTCGCACACCTGGAAGCTCGCGATCCGCGTTCCGGCGCGGGCGATCTGCCGCCACACGTCCGGATCCCACCAGACGTGGAACGTGTCCACCACGACGCCGACCTGCTCGGCCGGGAACGCCTCGGCCAGGTCGAGCGCCTGCCCGAGCGTGGACAGCACCGCCCGGTCGGCGCAGTACATCGGGTGCAGCGGCTCCAGCGCGAGCCGTACCCCGCGCTCGGCGGCGTACGGCGCCAGCTCGGCCAGCGCGTCGGCGACCCGCCGCCGGGCACCGGGCAGGTCGCGGGAGCCGGGCGGCAGGCCGCCGACGACCAGCACCAGGCAGGCGGCACGCAGCGCGGCGGCCTCGTCGATGGCGCGCCGGTTGTCCGCCAGAGCCTCGATCCGTCCGGCCTCGTCGGCGGCGGTGAGGAACCCGCCCCGGCACAGCGACGACACCCGCAGCCCGGCGTCGGTGACGAGCCGCGCGGCGGCCGGTACGCCGACCTCGGCCACCGGCTCGCGCCACAGCCCGATCGCCGGGATGCCGGCGCGTACACAACCGTCGACCGCCTCGGCCACCGACCAGCGTTGCGTGGTGCGCTGGTTGAGCGACAGCCGCGCCAGCCGTGGGTCGGCGGTCATCCGGCCACGCCCGCGACGTCGAGGTACGCGCGCATCCGCCGCGCCGCCAGGCCGGGGTCGCGCAGCAGCCCGGCGGCGTCGGCCAGCCGGAACACCTCGACCAGGTGCGGTACGCCGCGCCCGCCGTGCAGACCGCCGACCATGGTGAAGCCCGGCTGCCGCCCGTTCAGCCAGGACAGGAACGCGATGCCGGTCTTGTAGTACGGCGTGGGCGGGGCGAACAGGTGCCGGGACAGCGGCACCGTCGGGTCGAGGACGGCGCGGAACCCGGCCGGGTCGTCCGCGTCGAGGCGTGCCAGCGCGGCCGACGCGGCCGGGGCGATCGCCGCGAACGCGCCGAGCAGGGCGTGGCTGAACCGCTTCCCGTCGCCCTCGATCAGCTCCGGGTAGTGGTAGTCGTCGCCGGTGTAGACCTTCACGGCCGGCGGCAGCAGCTCCCGCAGCCGCACCTCCCGGCCCGCGTCGAGCAGCGACACCTTCACGCCGTCGACCAGGTCGGCGTGGGCGTGCACCAGCGCCGCGAACGTCGCGGTGGCCTCGTCCAGGTCGGTCGAACCCCAGTAGCCGGACAGCGCCGGGTCGAACATGTCGCCGAGCCAGTGCAGCACCACGGGCGCGCCTGCCTCCCGCAGCACCCGTTCGTAGACGCGCAGGTAGTCCTCCGGGCCGGTGGCGAGCGCGGCGAGGTGCCGGCTGGCCATCAGCACCGGCGTGGCACCGCACTCCTGGACCACTGTGACCTGCTCGGCGTACGCGGCGACCACATGGTCGAGCGTGGCGGGCGGGCCGGTGAGCTGGTCGGTGCCGGCCCCGGCCACGATGCGCCCGCCGCAGGCGGCGGCCTCGGCGGCGCTGCGCCGGATCAGCTCGCGGGTGGCCGCCCAGTCCAGCCCCATTCCGCGCTGCGCCGTGTCCATCGCCTCGGCCACACCCAGGCCCCACGACCACAGGTCGCGCCGCACCGCGAGCGTCGCGTCCCAGTCCAGCCGCGCCGGGCGGCCGGGGGAGTTGTCGGCGTACGGGTCGGCGACGACGTGCGCCGCCGCGTACGCGATCCGGCCGGCCGGCGGCGCGGACGGCCGGTGCCAGGCGGGCGGTTCCCGCAGCGTCAGCTTCTCGGTGCCACCGCCCGGAACCGGCAGCGTGATCCGCGTGCTCACCGGGGGATCTCCTCGATCGGCACCCGCCGCCCCTCCCGCGCCGAGCGCAGCCCGGCCTCGGCCAGTTGCACGCCCCGGGCGCCGGCGAGGAAGTCCCACGGGAACGGTTCGTCGTCGACGACGTGCCGCAGGAACGCCTCCCACTGCACCTTGAACGCGTTGTCGTGCTCGCCGTTGTCCGGCACGGTCTGCCACTGCGCGCGGAACGGCTCGGTGGCGGGCAGGTCGGGGTTCCACACCGGCATCGGGGTGGCGCCCCGGTGCTGGATGCGGCAGTCGCGCAGCCCGGCGACTGCGCTGCCGTGCGTGCCGTCGACCTGGAACTCGACCAGCTCGTCCCGGTGCACGCGGACCGCCCAGGAGGAGTTGACCTGCGCGATGATGCCGCCGGCCAGCTCGAAGATGCCGTACGCGGCGTCGTCGGCGGTGGCCCGGTAGCGGGCGCCGGTCTCGTCGACGCGCTCGGGGATGTGGGTGGCGGTGACGGCGGTGACGGCGGTGACCGGGGCGATGATCTGCTCCAGCACGTAGTGCCAGTGCGGGAACATGTCCAGCGTGATGCCGCCGCCGTCCTCGGCGCGGTAGTTCCAGCTCGGGCGCTGCGCGGCCTGCCAGTCGCCCTCGAACACCCAGTAGCCGAACTCGCCGCGCACGGACAGGATCCGGCCGAAGAAGCCGCCGTCCACGAGCCGCTTGAGCTTGCGCAGGCCGGGCAGGAACAGCTTGTCCTGCACGACGCCGTTGCGGACGCCCCTGGCGGCGGCGAGCCGGGCCAGCTCCAGCGAGGCGAGGAACCCCTCGGCGAGCGGCTTCTCGGTGTAGACGTGCTTGCCGGCCTCGATCGCCGCCCGGATCGCCTTCTCCCGTGCGGTGGTCACCTGCGCGTCGAAGTAGATCCGGTGGGCGTCGTCGGCGAGCGCCGCGTCCAGGTCGGTGGTGTAGGCCGACAGCCCGTGCCGCTCGGCGATCTCGGCGAGCCGGTTCTCGTCGCGGCCGACCAGGGTCAGCTCGGGCCAGATGCGGCTGCCGTCGCGGGCCGGGACGCCGCCCTGTTCGCGGATGGCGAGCAGGGACCGGACGAGGTGCTGCCGGTAGCCCATCCGTCCGGTGACCCCGTTGAGGATGATGCCGACGGACGTGCGTTCCACTGGGCCTCCCCGCAGGTGAATGCGCTTTCAGTAAGCGCTTTCAGGGTGCTACCGTAGCCACGCCGGAACACCGGGTCAAGACGTTCCGCAGGGAGACGCATCGATGTCGCACGTGACGCTGGAAGACGTGGCCAGGGCGGCCGACGTATCCCTGGCCACCGCCTCCCGGGCGCTCAACGGGCGGCGCGTCACCCCGCACCTGCACGACCGCGTCCTGGCCGCCGCCGCGCGCCTCGCGTACACCCCGAACGCCCACGCCCGCGCGCTGGCCGGCGCGTCCCGCCGCAGCGTCGGCGTCGTCTGCCACGACGTCACCGACCCCTACTTCGCCGCCGTCGCCGGCGGTGTCATGCGCGTCGCCGCCGACAACGACCTGCTGGTCATGCTCGCCAGCACGTTCCGCGACCCGGAACGCGAGATCGCGTACGTGTCGATGCTGCGCGCCGAACGCGCCCCGGCCATCCTGCTCATCGGCTCCGGATTCGAGGACCCCCGCTGGGAGCGGGCCATGGCCGCCGAGCTGGCGCCCTACCTCGACGGCGGCGGCCGGGTCGCGGTGGTCAGCCGGCACCGCACCCTGAAGGTCGACAGCGTCCTGCCGGAGAACCGGGCCGGCGCCGCCGAGCTGGCCCGCGCGCTGCTCGGCCTGGGGCACCGCCGCTTCGCGGTGCTCTCCGGCCCGCCCGAGCTGACCACTGTCGCCGACCGGCTCGGCGGGTTCCGCGACGAGCTGACCGCCGCCGGCGTGACGCTCGACCCGGGCGCGGTGGCCGAGGCGGCGTTCACCCGCGACGGCGGCTACCGGGCGATGACCGAGCTGCTCGACCGCGGGCTCGACGCCACCTGCGTGTTCGCATGCACCGACGTGATGGCCGTCGGCGCGTACGCGGCGCTGCGCGACCGCGGGCTGTCGGTGCCCGGCGACGTCTCGGTCGCCGGCTTCGACGACATCCCGGTCGTACGCGACCTCACCCCGCCGCTGACCACAGTGGCGCTGCCGCTGCACCGGCTCGGCGAGGAGGCGATGAAGCTGGCCCTGACCGAGAACACCGCTCGCCGCCGCCGGATCGTGCGGCTGCCCGGCGAGGTGGTGCTGCGGGCCAGCACGGCCCCGGTCGCCTGAGCCCGGCCGGTAGGGTGCCGTCATGAACGAGGACGCACCGTGCCGCTGACGAACCCCTGGCTGACCGGACCGACGCCGACGAGGAAGCTGGACCGGGACCGCCTCGCCGAACGCATCCTCAACCTGCTGTCGTCGCAGAACATGTGCGTGCTCGCCACCGCCGGGCCGGACGGGCCGCTCGCCACGCCGGTGCGCTACTACCCGCTCGACTTCACGCTGATGTTCACCGCCGCGCCGCGCTCACCGAAGATGCGCAACATCGCCGCCGACCCGCGGGTGTCGGTCGGCGTCTTCGCGCCGCTGGTCGGGCTGGCCAGCAGCCGCGGCGCCCAGGTGTTCGGCACCGCCCGGGTACTCGGCCCGGAGCACCCCGACCGGGCCCGCCACTGGGCCGCGTTCCGCTGGGAGAACGAACACGCCGAGCGGGGCCGGTCGCTGTCCGAGCCGCCCGAGGACCCTCTCGTGGTGATCGAGGCCGACCGGATCGTCTACACCGAACACTGGCTGCGCCGCGAGGGCTACGCCCCACGCCAGCACTGGCGTCGCTGACGCCGCTCACCGTTCGCCGGTTCCACCCAGGCGCGCTAGGGACCGGCGGGGGAGCGGGTGGCGTGGAGCAGGTTGCCGGCCAGGCGCAGGTCCGCGCCTCCGACCCGGGCGAGCACGTCGATCCGCTCGACATCGACGTGCGTCCAGAGCGGGTCGGGGAAGGCCCCGCGCAGCGTGTCCGCGTCCAGGCCCCAGCCCTGGCCCGCCTCCGGCGACACCGCCAGGACGAACACCGCACCGCCGGGCGCGGTCAGCCGTGGCAGCAGCGCCAGGTAGTCGCGTACGGCGGCGCCCCGCCGGTCCAGCGAGTGCAGCAGCCCGGAGTCGAACACCGAGTCGTACGGCACCGGCGGCACCGGGATCGCCGTCGCGTCGCACACCTCGAAGCGCACCGGCAGGCCCGCCGCTGACGCCTTGGCCCGGGCCTGGTCGATCGCCACCGGCGAGATGTCGACGCCTGTCACGTCGTGTCCGCGGCGGGCCAGCGCGAGCGCCAGCTCACCGGTGCCGCAACCGACGTCGAGCACGCGCGGGCCGCGTACCCCGGTGTCGAGGACCTCGGCGAGCGCCGGCTGCGGCCCGCCGATCTCCCACGGCGGCCGGTCGGCGTCGCGGTAGAGGCGGTCGTAGTGGACGTCGTCCGGCTCGTCGGTCATCGCGTACCCCCTCGGTCGGTGCCGCCCCACCCCCGAGCGTGTCACGTCCGGCGGCGATCAGTGCCCCGCCGGAGGTCAGAACCGCAGGCGGCGCAGGTAGCGGTAGCCGACGGCGGCGGTCTGCTGCGGCGTCACATCCGGGGTGTCGTTCTCCACGATGTACTCCATGACCTGGTGCCCCCGGAAGATCCGCGCGAAGTCGATCATCCCGGTGCCCAGGTCGGCCATGTCGCCGGTGGCCGGGTCGCGGTCCTTGACGTGGTACTGCAACACCCGCTGCGGCGCCGAGCGGATCACGTCGAGCGTGAAGCCCTCCGGGTCGTCGACGCCCTCGCCGGAGTTGATGCCGCCGGTGACCGCCCAGTAGATGTCGATCTCCAGGTGCACCAGGCGCGGGTCGAGTTCCTCGGTCAGCACGTCCCACGGCCGCCGGCCGTTGCCGAAGTCGATGGTGAACTCGTGCGCGTGGTTGTGGTAGCCGTACCGCAGGCCCGCCTTGCGCGCCGCGGCGGCCTCGACGTTCATCTGCTCCGCCCAGCGCTTCCAGTCGTCCTCGCGGTCGGAGTTCAGGTACGGCACCACCATGAACCGCTGGCCCAGCGTCCGGGCGTTCGCGATCTTCTCTTCCAGCGCGGCGGCGTCGGCGGCGATGCCGTCGTGGCTGGAGCTGGCCTTGATGCCGATGCCGTCCAGGAAGCGGCGCAGCTCCCGGGCGGTACGGCCGAAGTAGCCGAGCGCCAGCTCGACCCGCGGGTAGCCGATGCGGGCCAGATGCGCCAGCGTCGCGTCGTAGCCGGGCGAGCCGTTGAGCGCGTCGCGGACCGTCCAGAGCTGGAGGCTGATCAGTTCCTTCGGCACCGGGCGCCGGCCGTGATGGTGCCCGCCGGCCTGGGCCGCGGTCGCGCCGAGCCCGGTGGCGAGCCCGATCCCGGCGAGCGCCGCCAGGGAGCCGCGCAGCAGGTCGCGCCGGTCCAGCGACTGCCGTAGCGCGGCGTGTCCGTCATGTCCGTAGCACATGGTCGTACTCCTTATCGCCTGTGCGCCGACGCTACAAAAGCCATGTCGATATGTCTATGGCTTTCGGTGCTTCGAGTCTGACTTTCGATCGGCGCGGCGGAAAGTCGGGGACTGTGCGTCGCCGGTGCCGCGTGGCAGGCTCAGGACGTGGCCGCATACGACGTCGCTCTCGTCCTGCTCGTCGACCCGACCGGCGCGATCCTCATGCAGCACCGCGACGGCAACGCGCCGGTGTCTCCGTACCAGTGGAGCCTGCCCGGCGGCAGCATCGAGCCCGGCGAGACACCGGAGCAGGCCGCCCGGCGCGAGCTGCGCGAGGAGACCGGGCTGACCGCCGGTGAGCTGCACCTGCTGTGGAGCGGCCCCCGCCCGCACGAGGACGGCTTCCCGCACACCGTCACCGTGTACGTCTTCCGCGGCGCCACCGACGCCCGGCAGGAGGACGTGGTGCTCGGCGAGGGACAGGCGATGGTCTTCGTGCCCCGCGACGAGGTGCTCGACCGCGACCTGGCGGTGAGCGCCGCGAAGGTGCTGCCGCTGCACCTCGCGGAAACCGCCTAGCGCCCGGTCAGCGCCCCGGCCAGCACGCCGGCGAACCGGGGGAGCAGCTCGTCGTCGGGCAGATGATCCGGGTTGATCTCGGTCACCGACAACCCGGCGAACCGCGGGCTCGCCACCAGCTCCGCCAGCGTCGCCGCCGCCTCGTCCAGGCTGAGCCCGAACGGCTCCGGCACGTCCGCCAGCGGCGCGTCCACGAAACTCAGCACGTCCACGTCGAAGTGCACCAAGAACCGGTCGGCCGCGCCCTCGGCCACCGACCGGGCCCGGCACGCCGCCGCCCGCGCGTCGGCGTGCACCTCGCCGGCCGGCACGTACGCCAGCCCCAGCTCCGCCACCAGCTCCCGCTCGTGGTCACCACGGGGCAGCGAGTCCCCGTACACCACCACCCGCTCCGGCGGCAGCAGCGGCACCTCGGGCCCGACGCCCGCCACCTCGGGCAGCGTTCCCGGCAGGCCGAGCATGTGCGCAAGCCCCATCGCGTCCAGGTTGCCGTTGGCGCGGGTCTCCGGCGTGTAGAGATCCGGCCCGCCGTCCACGTACACCAGCGCGGGCGACAGCCCGGCCCGCGCGCAACCGGCGACCAGGCCGACAGTCACCGTGCAGTCGCCGCCGAGCACCAGCGGCGCGCGCCCCCGGCCCACCGCCGCCGCGACCCGGTCGGCCACCGCCGAGGCGACGGCGGCCACCGCGCCCGCGTTCTGACCCCTGGGGTACGCGGGATCCGGCCGCCACCGGAAGCCCGGCACGTCACCGGCGTCCTCGACGTCGGCGCCCAGCAGATCGAGCAGGCCGGCGGCGCGCAGGGCGGCGGGTGCGCGCTCGATGCCGGGGGTGTGGGCACCGGCGCTCGACGGCGCTCCGACGACCGTCCACTGACGATGATCCATCGCCCCACCCTAACCTTGCTTGGGCCTGAGCCGGGATCAGCGCAGCACCAGCAGGTCCAGTGCGTCGATCACCGGACCGCTGTCCGCCTGTGCTGCGTCGTGCAACCGCTGGACGCCTGCGGCGTACTCCGCATCGGTGATGAGCTGAAGCGGCGTGTGCGCCTCCCGTCGCAGGCCGGCCGCCGCCTCCCGCAGCGAGGATGCGGTGACCTGCGGGACCTGCTCAACCGCCGCGGTGGCGAAGCCGGCGGCGGCGAAGGCGGCCTCGACGTCGGCGATGCCCGGGTACGTGTCCAGCACGCGGATCGCCTCGGGGAAGTAGTCGAACAGCGTGATCGCCTCGTGCCGTCCGGCGAACGCGGATCGGACGAGTACCGGGGCCCCGGGCCGCAGCACCCGGCGCAGCTCGCGTGCCGTCGCGGCCAGGTCGGGGACGTGGTGGATGACTGTGGACAGCCACGCGCCGTCGACGCTGCCGTCGGCCAGAGGGAGGTGCCCGGCGTCGCCTGCGACGAGCGGCGCGAACGCGCACCGGGCGCGCATCGCCGCCGAAGGCTCGACGGCGACGACCTCGATGCCGGGGAACCAGTCGGTGAACGCGCGCGCCCAGCTGCCGGTCCCGGCACCCAGGTCGAGCAGTCGCATGCCCGGACGCGGGGTGAGATGGCGGGCGACGGCGGCCCGCCAAGCCGTGAGACCGTCGTCGGTGAGGTGCCGGGTCGCGGCGAACGCCTCGGCGTCAACGTCGTGGTACGCGATGCGGGCCATACCCGACAGCCAACTCCCCGGCGGGCCGCCGAGGCAAGACACTGTGGCGGATCGGGCTCGGCTTCGGAGAGGGGGAGGGGTGCGGTATCGGATCCACTTCGAGGCCGAGCTGCCGACGGACGCCGTGCGTGCGTTCCTGCTGACGGAGTACGGCGTCGCGCCGGAGAGCGTGTTCGTCGGGCGGATCGAGGACCGGGCCGTCGACGACCCACGGCCGGTGGCGATGCTCACCCCGCCCGACGCGGACGAGGGATTCGGCTGGATCCTCACCGGTGACACCGAACTGGCCGACGCCACCGGCCTGCGCGAACATGACCTCGCGGTCACCCTCGCCCGCGCGTTCGGCGTACGGGCGCTCGTCGACGACGGCGGCATCCACCCCGACCGGTGGGTGCTGGTAAGCGCCGACGGCAGCAGCGGCCGGGTGCTGACCGACCCCGACGCAGCCGCCGACGGGGACCTGCGGATCGTGCACGCGCTCGAACCGATCAACGGGGAGCCGCAGCTCGCCGTCGTACCGCCACCGGAGTGGGCCCGCGACTGGTGACCCGGCGGGTCCACCGTCCGGTCGCGTACCCGATGCCACCCGTGCGGCGCCGCCGCCTGGCGCCAGTCCTGGCGACGACCGGCGTGGGCACCGCCGTCCACTGGACGGGCAGGCCGTGGCCGGGTGACGGATCGGGTTGCGGGGGACGAATGGTGCCGTGTTCCTCGGCGAGCCGGACGGCGTTGTCGAGGAGGTGCCCGGCCGAGGCGACCCGGCCGTAGTGGGCCGCGGTGAGCGCGAGCGTGACAGCGTCGCCGACGCGCTGGCACTGCGGGCAGGCGGTGTGGAAGGCACACCGGCCCAGCGGAAGGGCGTGGGCGCGCAGGGGAGCGGGGAGCAGGCTCAGGGCATGGCGGAACTCGTCGGGTCGCATCGTTCCTCCTGGGTTGTCGATCGCGCGGCGGCAGGCAGGCGCGCGGTGCGCCGGTCGGGTCCGGGAGCGGTGCCGGTCAGGCGGGCGGGATGGCGACGATCTCGACGTCGACGCCCTCCGTGCGCAGCGTCTTCACCGCCTGGTAGAGCGCGACCTGCGCGAACGTGAACAACGAGTCCACGGTGACGGTGCGGCCGGCACTCAGGGCGATGGCATAGACCACGGTGCGCGGCCGGAAGTCCTCGGGCAGGTCCGGCCCGCCCGGCTGCGCGCGCACCAGGTCGCGGAACTTGTTACGCGCCTGGTTGTCGTAGCGCAACGCATCGAACGACGTGACGCCCTGCGCGAAGAGGTGACTGAGCGGCGAGCTGCCCGATGCCCGCTTGACGTGGATCAGCTCACCGTTCGGCCCGAGCAGGTCGCACGCCTCGATCCCCCGGGGATGCTGCCGGGTGCGGAGGAGCTTCTTGTCCAGCAGCACCAGGCCCGGATGCTTCTTTGCTGCCTCGCGGTTGTAGCAGTCCTCGTTTGCCAGATCCTCCGTCCACGGCGGCAACACGACGCTGGACGGCCGATTCAGGATGCGAGCCACCTCCTGGCGCAGGAACTCGCGGTGGCGGTCGCCGATCTCGTACCACTGACCCTCGTGCAGCAACATGTGGCTGCCACCGACGGCGACCTCGGCGGTTATCCACCGGGACACCGGCGTCGATGTCATCTCCTCGGTACCGGCGGCGTCGGCGTAGAGCGTCAGCGTGCCGTTGCGCAGCCCGGGCCACCGGTCACCGTCGAGGGCGCGGATGGTGTGCGACAGGATGGTCGACAGGTCCAGGTCCGTGGTCAGGGTCGGGCGTTGCCCGGAGCGGGGCACGCGAACCCGGTACGAAGCGACGTGCTCGACGTCGGCCACCAGGCTG
The DNA here is from genome assembly GCF_007827625.1 of Micromonospora sp. CNZ297. Taxonomy (NCBI): domain Bacteria; kingdom Bacillati; phylum Actinomycetota; class Actinomycetes; order Micromonosporales; family Micromonosporaceae; genus Micromonospora; species Micromonospora sp. CNZ297. The sequence continues at coordinate 178,912 of NZ_VISU01000012.1, forward strand.
CCCGGCACCGCGACGCCGAGATCCGGAGGGTCGGGCAGGCCCAGCCGCCGGTCGAGAACCTCGATCAGCACCGGGTGCCGGGAATCGTTGGGGCGCAGCGGCCGGATCTGCTCGATGAACTCCAGGTCGGCGAGCGGCGACTCCTGCCGGCACACCCGGTCGATCTCCCGCAGATCGGCGAGCAGCCGCCCGGGGGAGACGCCGAGAGGGATGCGCAGCGCATCGCTGCCCTCGACCCTCGCCGCACCGCGCGTACCCTGGCACGCCGTCAGGTTCGGGTTGTCGACGCGGCCGCACACCTGGCCGACGATCTCCCCCCACTTGTCGATGCCGTACCTCCAGATGGGCTGGCCACCCGGAACCAGGCTCCGGTCCACCCGGCCGCTGGCACCCACCACCCGGCGGCGAACGTGGCGGATCCCGTCGGGGTGAAGCGTCCGCACGGCGAAGGAGACACCGAACGTCGGGTCCACCTTCTCCAGCTCGATCATGAACCGGCCCAGGGTGCCGAAGGTCAGGGCGTACGCCCGCTTGTCGACCGCCAGCAGCAGGGCGCCGCCGCCGCTGCTGTAGCCGATTGTCACGTCACTGCCGACCAGGCCGGACAGGACGCCGCACCATTCGGCCCGGTCTCGTGGCGCGCTGCCGTGCACCAGCAGCGCCGGTGCCTCGAGGACCCGGTGCGGGGTGGGCTCGAAGCCGTGCCGCCGCAGGTAGTCCACATTGAGCGCGGAACGTATGCCGTCTTCGGTGGCCGGAACAGTGAGACGGTAGACAGTCGTCGGGTAGATGCCGGACAGCGGCTGCCCGTCGTCGGCCAGCGGTGACTCGTCCGGATTGTTCGCACTGCGCATGTCGATCTCCTCGCGTAGAGAATCGGGCTGGCGGTGGTGCGGCGGAGTGGCGCCGGGGGGCGGGGTTCGCGGATCCCGCCCCGGCCGGCGCAGGTCAGGTCAGCTCAGCGAGACGGTCACGCCGCCGGAGAACGGCGAGTCGTGCAGCTCCAGGCGGGCGAGCTTGACGTCCTTCGGGATGTCGAAGACGACCACGCCGGTGACCTGGTTGCCGGGGTTGATGTCGTTGAGGAACGTCTCGGCGTTCTTGTTGGCGTAGATGGCGGCCGAGCCGTCGGCGGAGTACTCGGTGCCGTTGGCGGCGTACGCCTTCTGGCTGCTGCCGTCGAACATCTGCGACTCCTTGCCGATGTTCTTCACGTTGACGGTGACCAGGCAGAACTGGCCCTGCGCCTTGGCACCGAACGCCGACGAGCCGACCTTGCTGACGCCGCACTTGGCGGACTTGACGGTGAACTCGAACTTGCCGTCACGGGCCGGCTGACCGATCTTCGCGGTCTTCGGCTTGTCGTCGTTCCTGCCCGTGTCGGCCTTGCCGCCGTCGGTGTCGCCGGCGGCCGCCTCGGTGCCGGCCTCCGCCTTGCTGCCGGTGGTGTCGTCGGTGGTGCCGGCACCGCAGCCCAGGGCGACGAGGGCGCCGGCGATCAGGGCGAGCGTGGTGGTCTTGCGCATCGTTTTCCTCCTGCTGTGAACGTGGCGGCGTCAATAAGAGCATCATCTGTGAATGCTGTCAACAAGCATGATGCTTGACAGGTGTGACACACTCCGAATGTGCAGGAGACACCGACAATCACCGCAGCGGAGATCGCCCGGCTCGCCGGTGTCGGCCGGGCCGCCGTCAGCAACTGGCGTAAACGACACGGCGACTTCCCGGAGCCGGTCGGCGGCAGCGCCACCAGTCCCGAGTTCGACCTCGCCCAGGTCGAGCGTTGGCTGCACGCCCAGGGCAAACTCCCGGAACTCGCCACCGCCGACCGGCTCTGGCGGCACCTCGCCGCAGCCGGCGCCTCACCGGCCGCCGGGCTCGCCGCCGTCGGCGCCCGGCTGCTCACCCGGCAGCGCGGCCAGCGCCCCACCCGCCCGGCAGACCCGCAGCTCAAGGCACTGGCACCGGACATCGACGCGCTCGCCGACGAACTCGGCCCACAGGGTGCCTTCGACGCGCTCTGGCAACGCTTCTCCGCCCCCGGCCCGGCCCGCCCGCACGCCACCCCCGACGACGTTGCCGACCTGATGGCTGGGCTCGCCGCCGTAGCCGGCGGCTCCGTCCTCGACCCCGCCGCCGGCACCGGCGCCACCCTGCGCGCCGCCGTCCGCGCCGGCTGCACCTCCGCGTACGGGCAGGAACTCGACCCCGACCTCGCCCGGCTCGCCGGACTGTGGCTGGCGCTGCGCGACGTACCAGGCGAGGTGAGCACCGGCGACTCGCTGCGCGCCGACGACTACTCCGGACGCACGTTCGACGCGGTCGTCTGCCACCCACCCTTCGGCGCCAGCAACTGGGGCGACGAGGAACTCGGCCACGACCCCCGCTGGATCGTCGGCACCACCCCGCGTACCGAACCGGAGCTGGCCTGGGTCCAGCACGCGCTGGCCCACCTGCGCCCCGGCGGCCACGCCGTACTCCTCATGCCCCCCGCCGTGGCCGGCCGCCGGCCCGGCCGCCGCATCCGCGCCGAGCTGCTGCGCCGCGGCGTGCTACGCGCCGTCATCGCGCTGCCGCCGGGGGCAGCCGCGCCGCACGGCGTACCCCTGCACCTGTGGGTGCTGCGCCGCCCACCGGCCGACGCGCCGCCACCGGCGCGGACGCTGCTCGTCGACGCCGCCACCGGCGACCACACCCGCATCCTCGACACCTGGCGGTTCTTCGCCAACGACGGCGAGATCGACGAGCCCGGCTACGCCCGCGCCGTCCCGGTCATCGAACTGCTCGACGAGGAGATCGACCTCACCCCCGCGCGTCGCCAGCCCGCCGTCGCGGGCGAGGCGACAGGCGAACATCTGGTACGCACGCGGGAGCGCCTCGCCGCCGTCGTCGCCGACTTGCCCACGCTGATGCCGCAGGTCACGCCCGCAGTCGACGAGGGGCAGGGGGAGTTCCTCACGGTCGGCGAGCTGGTCCGGGCCGGCGCGTTGCAGCTTCTGGGGCCAATCCGAGGCGCTGCCTCCGGCGAAGACGGTGGGCTTGCCGGTGACGGTCGGCCGGTGCTGACCGTGCCGGACGTGTTGGGCGGCGGTGAGCCGTCGGGGCGCGACGACGGGCGGCTCGGGCAGGAGATCGCCCTGGCCGTGGGGGACGTGGTGGTGCCGATGATCGCGCGGCAGCTCACCGCGCGGGTCGTGACGGCGGAGGGTGCGCTGTTGGGGCGCAACCTGTACCTGCTGCGGCCGAATCCGGCGGCGCTGGATTCGTGGTTCCTGGCCGGCCAACTTCGGACGTCGACGAATGAGCGGCAGGCGTCGAGCCTGTCGGGGACGCTGCGGTTCGACGTACGGCGGGCGCAGGTGCGGCGGGTGTCGCGCGAGGAACAGGAGCGGTACGGGGAGGCGTTCCGGCGGTTGGACGCGTTCGAGTCGGCGCTGCGGCAGGCGGCGACGCTCGGGGCGGAGCTGGTGCAGCTCACCGCCGACGGGCTGGCCCGTGGCGCGGTTTGCCCCGCGGATGGGCCAACATGATTCCCCGGCGGACATTCCTTTCGTCAGATATCCGACGCGGGGGCGGCGCTTCGGTGACAGATGCGGAAGCCTGCGGGCCGGTGGCCCGCCGTGCATCCTCCGCCTGAGACGACACGCTGACGCTCGGTTGATCGTTTCGGCCGAGTGGGCGACTACAACGATGCAGGACGGCAGTGATACTGCTTGTCTTAAGGCAATCGAAAGGAAACTGGTGAGCACCAAGCACCAAGAGTTGGCAAACTTCATCTGGTCTGTGGCCGACCTGCTCCGTGGCGACTACAAGCAGTCCGAGTACGGACGAGTGATCCTTCCGTTGACAGTGTTGCGACGGCTTGATTGCGTGCTGGAGCCGACGAAGGACGCGGTGCTCGCCCGGCACCAGCAGCTCAAGGACGCCGGCGTGCAGAACATGGACCCGGTGCTGCGGAGGGCCGCCGGGCTGTCGTTCTACAACACCAGTGAGATGTCGTTCCGCAAGCTGCTGGGCGACCAGGACCACGTGGCGCTCAACCTGCGCGCCTACATCGGCGGGTTCTCGCCGGGCGCGGTCGACGTGCTGGACAAGTACGGTTTCGACGCCCAGATCAGCCGCCTCGCCGAGGCGGGGCTGCTTTATCAGGTGGTCGCTAAGTTCGCCGACATCGACCTGCACCCGGGCGTGGTGTCCAACCACCAGATGGGCTACGTCTTCGAGGAGTTGATCCGCCGCTTCTCGGAAATCAGCAACGAGACCGCCGGTGAGCACTTCACGCCGCGCGAGGTCATCCGGCTGATGGTCAACCTGCTGCTGGCTCCCGACGAGGACGACCTCGTCACTCCCGGCATTGTCCGGAAGATCTACGACCCGGCCTGCGGCACCGGCGGCATGCTCACCGAGGCCCAGGAGCACATTCAGGCTCACAACCCGCACGCCACCGTCGAGGTGTACGGGCAGGAGCTCAACGGCGAGACGTACGCGATCTGCCGCTCCGACATGATGCTCAAGGGCGGCGACCCGACGAAGATTGCCTTCGGCAACTCGTTCAACCAGGACGGCCACGAGGGCGAACGATTCGACTACATGCTCGCCAACCCGCCGTTCGGCGTCGAGTGGAAGAAGGTCGAGAAGTTCGTCAAGGACGAGGCGGCCCGCGGCCACGCCGGACGCTTCGGTGCCGGTCTGCCCCGGATCAACGACGGCTCGCTGCTCTTCCTCCAGCACATGATCTCGAAGATGAAACGCCCCGAGGACGGCGGCAGCCGCCTCGCGATCGTCTTCAACGGCTCGCCGTTGTTCACCGGCGCCGCCGGCTCGGGGGAGTCGGAGATCCGCCGCTGGATCCTGGAGAACGACCTCCTGGAGGGCATCGTCGCGCTGCCCGACCAGCTCTTCTACAACACCGGCATCTCCACCTACTTCTGGATTCTCACCAACCGGAAGGACCCGGCTCGCAGCCGGAAGGTCGTGCTACTCGACGGCCGCGACTACTGGACGAAGATGCGCAAGAGCCTCGGCGACAAGCGCAAGATGCTCACCGACGACCACATTGCCGACCTGACCCGGGCGTACGTGAACGCGCTGGCCATCGCGGACGACCCGGAGCACCCGCAGCACGCCAAGGTGAAGGTCTTCAAGACCACGGACTTCGGCTACCAGCGGATCACCGTCGAGCGCCCGCTGCGGCTGCGCTTCGAGGTTACCGAGGAGACGGTCGCGCTACTCGCGGAGGCGAAGGCGGTCCTCAAGTACGCCGAGCGCGAGTCACTGCTGGCGGCCGCGAAGTCGCTGATCGGTACGTCGTCAGCGACGCGGGCGGAGTTCGCGATGAAGCTGAACGGGCTGGGGAAGCTGCCGGCGGCGGTGGAGAAGGCGGTATGGGAGGCGTTCTCGGTCAGCGACCCGGAGGGCGAGGTACAGACCGACCGCAAGGGCAAACCGATGCCGGACCCCGACCTGCGCGACAACGAGAACGTGCCGCTCGACGAGGACATCCACGACTACCTCAAGCGCGAGGTGCTACCCCACGTGCCGGACGCCTGGATCGACGAGACGAAGACTAAGATCGGCTATGAGATCCCCTTCACGCGGCATTTCTACGTGTATATGCCACCCCGGCGGCTCTCAGAGATCGACGCCGAGATTAGGGCGATCGAGTCCGAGATTGTGGCGCTGCTCGGCGAGGTGACTCAGTGAGACTAAAAGAGGTTGCCTGCATCAACCGGTCGTCGCTGCCCGATGCGACCGGGCCCGATTATGCCTTCAAGTATGTCGATATTTCCTCTGTGGACGGCACAGGTGAAGTTACGGTTCCGGCCGCGAAAACGACCTTCGCCGTAGCGCCCTCTAGAGCTCGACGACTCGCTCCCACGGGTGCCACCGTGGTGTCGACCGTGCGAACCTACCTGCGGGCCATTGGCCGGGTTCCCGATGTGCCGGACCAGCTTGTGTTTTCGACCGGATTTGCGGTGCTAGAGGCCGGGCCCAGGATTGACGCCGGCTATCTCTTCTATCTGTGCCGTTCGGAGCCCTTCGTTCAATATGTAGTGGCCCACTCCGCCGGTGTCAGTTACCCCGCCATCAACCCAGGCGATCTCGGCAACTTCCCCGTGAGCCTCCCGCCTGTCGAGGAGCAACGGCGCATTGCAGAATTTCTTGACTTGGAGACTAGGCGGATCAGTCAACTGCAGGCGCTGACGCGGCGGCAGCAATGGCTGGAAACGAAGCGTTTGGCCGAGTTCCTCCGCTTGGCGACGACCACCTCTGCGGGAGTTCCGAACCGGGAGACAGGGCTCTCCTGGATGCCTGTCGCATCCACTGCTTGGCCTTTGCTAAAGATCAGCCACGCCTTCGTCACCGGCAGCGGTACGACGCCGAGCTCGAGCGATGCTAAGTACTTCGAGGGTGATGTGCCTTGGGTGAACAGCGGCGATGTTGCAGATGGTCCGATCGCTACTACCGTCAAAGCTGTCACCCCCGCCGCTCTACGCGACTACCCGGCGCTTAAATTGTTTCCCCCTGGCGCGCTCGTAGTTGCTATGTACGGAGCAGGCGCGACGAAGGGTCGGGTAGGCGTTCTTAGTGTCTCGGCTTGTGTGAATCAGGCATGTTGTGTGTTGATGGGTACGGGGCGAATAACTGCAGAGTTTGCCTACTATTGGTTCCGTTCGCATCGCGACGGCATTGTTCGATTGGCAACGGGTGCTGGTCAGCCAAACTTGAGCCAAGAGCTTATCCGCACCCTTAAAATGCCGGCCCCGACGCTCCAGGAGCAGGGGGATATTGTTCAGAGAGTCCGGCGGGAAGAAAATGTGTCCAGGGCCAAGATTGAGGCTCTGGGGAAGCGGCTAGATCTTCTTTCTGAACGTCGGCAAGCGCTGATTACGGCGGCGATAACAGGTCGGATTGATCCGACTACGGCGCGGGGTGGGCACGTATGAGTTACGCTCGCCGGGAGCGGTCGTTCGAGGTGGCAATTGAGGGGGCATTGTTGTCGGGCTGGTCGCGTTGCGTATCCAGTAACTACGACCGGCAGATGGGTCTGGATACGGCGGAGTTGTTCGCGTTCGTAGGCGCGACCCAGCCGGACGAGTGGGCAAAGCTGTTGGCGTACCACGGCAATGACCCGGACGTGGCTCAGCGGCAGTTTGGCCAGTACCTCGCCAAGCAGATCGACGAGCGCGGCCCTCTCGATGTCCTCCGTCGTGGCGTCAGGGACAAGGGCGTGCTCATCCGGCTCGCCTACTTCAAGCCCGCCCACGCCATCACCGACGACGCGCTCAAGCTCTACCGCGCCAACCGCCTCACCGTCACCCGCCAGCTCCCGTATTCGACCAGCAACAACAACACCCTTGACCTCGTCCTCTTCGTCAACGGCATCCCCCTCGCCACAGCCGAATTGAAGAACCCGCTCACCGGCCAGACCGTCGAGGACGCCAAGGAGCAGTACCGGAAGACCCGTGACCCGAAGGAACTGATCTTCGCCCGGCGCACCCTCGTGCACTTTGCGGTCGACCCCGACCTGGTCTTCGTCACGACGAAGCTTGCGGGGGAGAAGACCCGGTTCCTGCCGTTCAACACAGGGTCGAACGGGCCCGGCGTGTCCGGTGGGGCGGGTAACCCGCCGGCCACGGACAAGGGTTACCGCAGCTCCTACCTGTGGGAGCAAATCTGGCACCCTGACGTGTTCATGGACCTGGTCCGGCGGTTCCTGCACTACGACAAGGAATCCAAGGCGCTGATTTTCCCGCGTTACCACCAGTGGCACGCGGTCACCCAGCTCACCGACCATGCGGCTCGCCACGGTTCGGGTCACAACTACCTGGTCATGCACTCGGCCGGGTCGGGTAAGTCGAACACCATCGCCTGGCTGGCGCACCGGCTGTCCAGCCTGCACACCGCGCCCGACATCGCCAAGGACGGGCTGCGCCCCAACGAGCCGGTCTTCGACAAGGTCATCATCATCACCGACCGGGTCGTCCTCGACCGGCAGTTGCAGGACACTGTCTTCCAGTTTGAGCACGTGCCCGGCGTGGTGCAGCGGATCGACAAGGACTCCGCGCAGCTCGCCGCCTCGCTTCAGGGTGAGACGGCCAAGGTCGTCATCACCACGATGCAGAAGTTCCCGTACGTGCTCAACCAGGTGCAGGGGCTCAAGGGCAAGCGGTTCGCGGTCATCGTCGACGAGGCGCACTCGTCGCAGTCCGGCGACTCGGCCGCCGCGCTGAAGAAGGTGCTGCTCAAACTCGGCAGCGACGACGTCGACGAGTCGGGCGACCTGCTCACGGCGTCGGCGCTGGCCCGTGGCCGGCACGAGACGCTGTCGTACTTCGCGTTCACCGCCACCCCGAAGCCGAAGACGCTCGAACTGTTCGGCACGCCGCACCCGGTCACCGGCAACCCGCAACCGTTCCACACGTACTCGATGCGGCAGGCCATCGACGAGGGGTTCATCCTCGATGTGCTGCGCAACTACCTGACCTACAAGTCGTACTGGAAGCTGGCCAACGCCAACCCCGACGACCCGGAGGTCGACCCGAAGAAGGCCGGCGCCCAGCTCGCCCGCTTCGCCAGCCTGCATCCCACCATGCAGGCCCAGAAGGCGGAGATCATCGTCGAGCACTTCCGCAAGCACACCGCGCCGCGCCTCGGCGGACGCGCCAAGGCCCTGGTGGTCACCGGCTCCCGCGAGGCCGCCGTCCGTCTGCACACCGCCATCAAGAAGTACGTCGAGATGCAGGGCTACGTCGGCTGCGACTCCCTCGTGGCGTTCTCCGGCGACCTGGAGGTCGACGGCGTCGAGCACACCGAGGCGCGGATCAACGGTTTCGGTGAGGGTGAGCTTCCCGGCAAGTTCAGCTACACCGCCGCCGACGACAAGCACGCCGGGACGCCGAAGGCCAAGCAGGACACCGAGTACAAGATCCTGGTCGTTGCCGAGAAGTACCAGACCGGCTTCGACCAGCCGCTGCTCACCACCATGTACGTCGACAAGCTGCTCAAGAACGTCGCCGCGGTGCAGACCCTGTCCCGGCTCAACCGCACCCATCCGCTCAAGACGCAGGGTGACGTGTTCGTTCTCGACTTCGTCAACGAGGCCGGCGACATCGCCGAGCAGTTCAAGCCGTACTTCGAAACCGCAGCCACCACGCCCACCGACCCGAACCTGCTCTACACCGCGCAGAACACGGTCACTGGCTACCCGGTCCTCGTCGACTCGGAGATGCAGGCGTACGCCGAGGCGCTGCTGGAAGCGGAGCGGAAGGCAACCACGGAGACGGGGCTCCAGCGGGCCCACGCCGCCCTCTACCGCTTCACCGAGCCGGCCGTCCAGCGCTTCAACGCCCTGGCCGCCGACGACCCGGAGGCCGCGGACGGCTTTCGGTCCGCGCTGCGCGACTACACCCGGATGTACGCGTTCCTCAGCCAGGTGGTGCCCTACCACGACGAGGAACTGGAGCGGCTCTACCTGTACGGGCGTGCGCTGCTCAACCGGCTTCCGCGGCGGCAGGACCCGTCCGTCGACATCGGTGAGGTGCAGTTGACCCACCTGCGGGTCAGCAAGACGGGCGAGCATGATGCGTCGCTGTCCCCCGAGGGGGAACAGATGCTGCCCGGCTTTGTCGGCGGTGGCGTCGGCTCGCAACACGACCCGGAGAAGGTCGCGCTCTCGGATCTGATCGACGCGTTCAACGACCGATTCGGTATCGGACTGGGGGAGGCGGACAAGGTCTGGGTCGAGCAGCAGATCGTCGCGCTGGCCGAGGATGGCACGCTGGAAGCCGCCGCTCTCGTCAACGACGAGAGCAACTTCGGCGTCGTCTGCGACAAGCGGATCGAGGACGTGATCCTGTCCCGCCACGACGACAACGGCAAGCTGATGCAGCGCTACCTCGACGACGAGAGCCTGCGCTCGCAGCTGAACCAGTTCGCACGCCGGCAGGCGTACCAGATGATCCGCCGCCGCAAGGGCATCGCCTGACCGAGACTCGCCGAGAGGAGGACGGTTGTCCCCGTCCGAGCCCACCTTCCACCTCTGGATCGCTGTGGACGAGTCCCGGGTCATGACCGCGCTCACCCCGCTGAAAGTGACCCGCTCGCCACGTCGACACAAGTGGGGCAGCATCACCGACCTGCGGGCGGTCCCGACCACCCCGGAGTCGTCCAAGGTTCCCGGCGTCGTCGTGCTCTGCACTGTCGCGGTGCTCGTCTCCGCCGTGCTCTGCTTGTCAGGTGCTCCACTGCTGGTCATCCTGTTTCTGGTCGCGCTCCTGCTGGGCCTCGGGCTCGCCGGCATCACGGCGACGAAGCCGCCACCTCAGATCGAGGCGCCCGACCAGGCGGCCTTTCCGGCCCTGCACCACACGCTGACCGAGGACGAGGACCGGGAAGACTTCCTCGACCTGGTGCAGTTGGCGGAGCGAGCCGGACGGGCGCTGCCCGAGGTGGGCCGTGTGATGGATGCGGCAGAGGGCGGGCAGATCCTGGCGCAGGCGCTCTGGGAGGCGAGCGATGTGCTCAGCCGCCGGCAGCAGTTGCGTACTCAGATAGGGCGCCGGCAGCCTAGCCCGGCGGGGGACTCGACGAGCAGCGTGGGGAAGGCGCTGACCGAACAGCGGCAGCGCGTGACAACGCTGTGGGACGAGACGGAGGCGGAACTGACCCGGGTGCGTAACGCGCTCGAACTCGCTGCCGTGGCGGCCGAGAACGCGGCGCACGATCCCGGTGCGGACGACGCGGTCCGGGAGGCTTATCAGGAGTTGCTCGACATCTATGGGGAGCGGTACTAGGCCGTGTTTCGTAGGGCGTCGGTGTTGGGGCGTGGCGGTGGTCGCTAATTGAAGAGGTCTCCGGTAGTTGGTTCAGCGACCAAGCTAGAAC
>NZ_VISU01000013.1:0-187658 GCF_007827625.1 Micromonospora sp. CNZ297
ACCCGCTGCCTCAAGCGCTACATCGCCCGACAGCTCTACCGCACCATCACCACCCACCACCAAACCCCTTGACAACCCCACTCACAGATCGACGGCGGAGCAGCGGGCCGCGGGGTCGGGTCGGGTGCGGGCAGGGGGCGCCGGGTCAGCCGGACTGGCTGCTGGGGCCGGTGCCTGCGCCGCGGGTTCCGGGTGGCGGGTAGGGCTGCTCCGCGAGCAGCCGGGCCAGGTGGGCGCTGTTGAGCGCCAGCGCGGCGGTGGTGCGGCCGGTCGTGTCGGGTTTGGGGCGGGCGTCGACGTAGTCGGTCTTGTGCAGCGCCTCCCCGACCCAGTAGGTGGCCCCGGCGGCCGGGCAGGTGAACCCCACCTCGTTGAGGGCCTGCTGCACCTCGGCGATGGTGTGGTGCGCGCCGTCCTCGTTGCCGACCACGGCCACCCCGCCGACCTTGCCGTAGGTGCGCAGGCGGCCCTGGTCGTCGGTCTCGGACAGCTCGGCGTCCAACCGTTCGAGGACCATCTTGGTCACCGACGAGGGCTGACCGAGCCAGATCGGCGTGGCGATGATCAGGATCTGGGCGGCGAGCAGCTTGGCGCGGATGCCGGGCCAGCCGTCGCCGTCGCCCTCGTCGACGGAGACCCCGAAGCGCACGTCGTGGTCGACCACCCGGACGATCTCGCCGTCGACGCCCTGCTCGGCCAGCGCGTCGAGCACCTCCTGACCGAGCACCTGTGAACTGGACGTCGCCGGGGAGCGCTTCAGGGTGCAGTTGAGAACGAGTGCTCGGACAGCGGTCATGACCAGGTCCTCTCCACCTGAAGGGGCGCGAGGACTTGATACCCGCCACCGGCGCCGGGATGCGTCAGCCGGTGCGGCGGCGACGGTGGGCGCGGGCGGTGTCGACCGGCCGGCCCGGGTCGACGTGGCGCGGCCGGTCCGGCTCGTCGGGGCGCAGCGGCACCAGGTCGTCGGTGATCGCGTCGATGATCCGGTCGGTGGCCTGCCGGGCCGCGCCGGGGGAGCCCGACCGCAGGTCGTCCAGCGGCACCGGGGCGCCGAAGTGCACCCGGATGGCGGGCCGGCGGACGATCGCCCGGGCTGTCGCGCGCAGCATGCCCTTGGGCGCCCGGTAGGGGAGCACCTCGTGCGAGCCCCACTGGGCGACCGGGACCACGGCGGCGCCGCTGGCGAAGGCGAGCCGGGCGGCGCCGGTCTTGCCCCGCTCGGGCCACATGCCCGGGTCGAGCCCGATGCGTCCCTCCGGGTAGACCACCACCACCGAGCCGCCGGCCACGGCCTCGGCGGCGACCTCCAGTGACCGGTGCACCGCGGAGGTGCCCCGGTCGACGCGGATGTGCCCGGCGCGGCGCATCAGCGACCCGATCACCGGGGCGCGGAACAGACCGCCGGTGGCCATGATCCGGGGCGCGACGCGCCGGACCCGGCAGGCGGCGGCGAGCACCACCGGGTCGAACGGGCTGATGTGGTTGGCGGCCAGGACCAGCGGGCCGTGGCGCAGCGCGTCGGGCACGTCGCCGGTGACCTCCAGCCGGCCGACCAGCCCGACGACGGCGCGGGCGAGCGTCTGCGCGCTCCGCCACAGCAGCGGCGCGCGCCAGGGGGTGCTGTTCATCAGTGCTGGATGTTCCCACGCGCGGGCACAGCGGGGGGAGCCGGTGGGGGTCCTCCGGCGTGGGTGATCCCGGGACCGCAGGTCCTCCGGCAAGGTGATCAGGGTCATTGGTCCCGGGCCGGGTGGGGCCCTGCGGCCCTGCTGCTTTCGCTACGACGCCGAGTAGTATCTACTACGTCTCGTAGTATGCGCAGCTGGGGGTTTCAGGTGGACGCGTTGGACGTCGCCCGCTGGCAGTTCGGTGTCACCACCGTCTACCACTTCTTGTTCGTGCCGTTGACCATCGGCCTGTCCGTGCTGGTGGCGATCCTCCAGACCATGTGGCACCGCACCGGCAACGAGCGGTACCTCAAACTCACCAAGTTCTACGGCAAGCTCTTTCTGATCAACTTCGCGATGGGTGTGGTCACCGGCATCGTGCAGGAGTTCCAGTTCGGCATGAACTGGAGTGACTACTCCCGCTTCGTCGGTGACATCTTCGGCGCGCCGCTGGCCATCGAGGCCCTGGTGGCGTTCTTCCTCGAATCCACGTTCATCGGCCTGTGGATCTTCGGCTGGGACCGGCTGCCCAAGCGCCTGCACCTGGCCGCGATCTGGGCCGCCGCGATCGGCACCAACCTGTCGGCGTACTTCATCCTCGCCGCCAACTCGTTCATGCAGAACCCGGTCGGGTTCCGGATCAACCCGGAGAGTGGCCGTGCCGAGCTGACGGACTTCGTCGCCGTGCTCACCAACAAGGTCGCCCTGGTGACCTTCCCGCACACCCTGGCCGGCGCGTTCCTGGTCGCCGGGTCGCTGATGGTCACCGTCGGCCTGTGGCACGTGATGCGCAACCGCGACAGCGCCGACACCGGCGCGTACCGCTTCGCCACCAAGCTCGGCTCCTGGGTCGTCCTGATCTCCTCGGCGCTGGTCATCCTCACCGGCGACATCCAGGGCAAGATCATGACCGAGGTGCAGCCGATGAAGATGGCCGCCGCCGAGGGCCTCTACACCACCGAGAGCCCCGCCTCGTTCTCCGTGTTCACCGTCGGCAGCCTCGACGGCAGCCGCGAGCTGTTCGCCGTCAAGATCCCGTACCTGCTGTCGTTCCTCGGCACCGGCGACCCCAACGGCACCGTGCAGGGCATCAACGACCTGCAGGCCCAGTACGCCAGCCAGTACGGCCCCGGCAACTACGCCCCGATCATCCCGGTCACCTACTGGAGCTTCCGCTTCATGATCGGCTTCGGGCTGGCCGCCGCCGCGATCGCGCTGCTGGTGCTGTGGAGCCAGCGCAAGGGCCGCACCCCCACCAGCAAGTGGCTGCTGCGGGCCGGCCTGGTCATGCCCGTGCTGCCGCTGCTCGCCAACTCCTTCGGCTGGATCTTCACCGAGATGGGCCGCCAGCCGTGGATCGTCTTCGGCGAGATGCTCACCCGCGACGGCGTGTCCCGCAGCGTCTCCCTGACCGAGGTGCTCACCTCGTTCACCGCGTTCACCCTCATCTACGCCGTCCTCGCGGTGGTCGAGTTCAAACTGCTGGTCCGCTACGCCCGCGCCGGCGTACCGGACGTCACCCCCCAGTCCGACGACGACGACACCGACGACGCCGAGCGCCCGCTGGCGTTCGCCTACTGACACCCCGGAGCCCAACCGTGGAACTGACGACCGTCTGGTTTCTCCTCGTAGCAGTGCTCTTCACCGGCTACTTCATCCTCGAAGGCTTCGACTTCGGCGTCGGGATGCTGCTGCCGGTGCTCGGCCGCGACGACAGGCAGCGCCGCGTCCTGATCAACACCATCGGCCCGGTCTGGGACGGCAACGAGGTGTGGCTGATCACCGCCGGCGGCGCCATGTTCGCCGCCTTCCCCGAGTGGTACGCCACCCTGTTCTCCGGCTTCTACCTGCCGCTGCTGCTCATCCTGCTGGCCCTGATCGCCCGCGGCGTCGCCTTCGAGTACCGCCACAAGCGGCCCGAGGCGTCCTGGAAGCGCCGCTGGGACCAGGCCATCTTCTGGGGCTCGGCGATCCCGGCCGTGCTGTGGGGCGTGGCGTTCGCCAACATCTTCCGCGGCGTGCCGCTGGACGCCGACCACGAGTACGTCGGCGGCCTGCTCGACCTGCTCAACCCGTACGCGCTGCTCGGCGGCCTGACCACGCTGGGGCTGTTCCTCACCCACGGCGCGGTGTTCCTGGCGCTCAAGACCACCGGTGACATCCGGGAGCGCGCCGGTGCCCTCGCCGTGAAGCTCGGTGTCGGCACCGCCGTGGCCGCCGTGGCGTTCCTGAGCTGGTCGCTGAGCATCCGCTCCAGCGCCGCCGCCGTCGTGCTCGCCGTCGGCGCCGCCCTCGCCCTGCTCGGCGGTCTGGCCGCGGCCAAGGTACGCCGGGAGGGCTGGGCGTTCACCGGCACCGCCGTGGCGATCGCGCTGGCCGTGGCGACGCTGTTCGCCGCGCTGTTCCCGAACGTGATGCCGTCCACCCTCGACGCGGCCGGCACGCTGACCGCCACCAACGCCGCGTCCACCCCGTACACCTTGAAGATCATGACCTGGGTGGCTGTGGTGTTCACGCCGATCGTGCTGGCGTACCAGGGTTGGACGTACTGGGTGTTCCGCCGCCGGATCGGGGTACAGAACATTCCGCAACACTGATCGACCTGTGGGCGCAGGGGCGCGGGGCCGGTGCGAGGGGGTCGCACCGGCCCCGCGGGGCGTTCCGGGGTCAGCGCGCCTCGCGCAGCTCCGCCAGCCGCGCCTCGATCTCGGCCAGCTCGGCGCGCAGCTTCTCCGCCTGCTGCTCGGCCTCGGCCCGCTCGGCGGCCAGGATCTGCTCCACCGCCTCCTGCACCCCGGGAACGTCGACCAGCGCCACCATCCGCAGCGACTCGGCCGGCTTCACCACGTACGGCCGGGCCAGCGCCTTCGTGCCCTGCTGCGCGGCCACCGTCCACTCGCCCTCGGCGTAGGCCAGCGTGACGGTCAGCCCCGGCGGGGTCTTCGGCTTCACGGCCTTCACGACCCGCTTCGCCGGCTTCGGCTCCGCCTGCGGCTGCTCGGCCTTCGGCTCCTCCCGCCGCGGCGCCGGCACCCGCGGCGTGTCCAGCACGAACTCCGGCTCCGGCGCGGCCGGCGGCTGCTCCGGTTCCGGCTTCGCCTCGGCTGCCGGACGCCGCCCGGCACCCTTCGGGGCGATCGCCACGTCGGCGGGGGAGAACGGCAGCTCGTCGCGGCCGAACCGCACCACCACGAACTCCTCCGACGCCGCCGGGTCGGTCAGCTCCACCACCTGCCCGAGCTGCCCGGCCATCTGCCCGGCCGCCTCGGTGAACACCACCCGGGGCTTGCGGCCCGCGGCCAGCGCCTCCCGGATCCCCTGAACCTCGTCAGTGGACAAACCCTGACCCGCCATCACGCCCTCTTCCGTACACCTGTTTGACGCAGCCTTGATACCAGCCGGCTGCGACACCGCGATGATCAGCCCCCGAGGGCCCGCAGCGCCGCGTCGGCGTGCTCGTTCATGCTCAGCTCGCTGTGCACCACTGCGAGCACCCGCCGGTCCGTGCCGATCACGAACGTCATCCGCCGGGTGCTCAGCGCGCCCAGCGGCAGCCGCCGCCGCACCCCGAACGCCCGCGCCACCTCGCCGTCGACGTCGGACAGCAGCGGATAGTCGAACCCGTGCCGGCGGGAGAACTCCGCCTGCCGCTGCACCGGATCCCGGCTGATCCCTACCCGAGACGCGCCCACCGCCGCGAACTCCGCCGCCAGATCCCGGAAGTGGCAGCTCTCCGCCGTGCAGCCCCGCGTCATCGCCGCCGGGTAGAAGAACAGCACCACCGGACCGGCGGCCAGGAACTCCGACAGCCGCCGTGGCGTGCCCGTCTCGTCCGGCAGCGTGAAATCCTCGACCAGGTCACCGACACCCACCGCGTCACTCATGACGCGAGGATATGTAGACATCGGCGATCCCGCTCCGTCGTACCCGGCGAGCGGCGGGGAGGCACCGCCGCACGACGCGAAGGACCGACAGTGAAGTACGTGATCATGATCCACTCCAACCCGGAGCCGTGGGGCCACCCCACCTCCGAATACCTCGCCGCCCACCAGGAGCTGCCCGCCGAGGTACGCGACCGGCTCAACGCCGACTTCGAGCAGGTGATGACCGAGCTGCACGCCAACGGGGAACTGGTCGTCGGCGAGGCGCTCGCCGACCCCCGCACCGCCCGGCTCTACCGGTGGCGCGACGGCGCACCCCTGGCCACCGACGGCCCGTACTCCGAGGCCAAGGAACACCTCGCCGGTTTCTTCCTCATCGACGTCGAAGACCAGGCCCGCGCCGACACCGTCGCCGCGAAGTTCGCCGGCCCCGGGGAGACCGTCGAGCTGCGGCCCCTGATGTGGCCGGGCGGGTCCGATCAGTAACGCCCCGCCCCTCGCGGACGTGTGGCGCCGGGAGGCGCCGCACGTCCGCGCCGCGCTGCTGCGCCGCTACGGGCAACCCGACGCCTGCGAGGACGCCCTCCAGGACGCGGCGGAGGCGGCCGCCGCCCGGTGGCCGCTCACCGGCGTGCCCGACGAACCGCGGGCCTGGCTCATCCGGGTCGCCTCGCGACGGCTGATCGACCGGATGCGCGCCGAGGAGGCCCGCAGCCGCCGCGAGCGGCTCGACGCGGTCCGGCAACCCGGCGCCGGCGTCGTACCGCCCGTCGACGACACACCCGTGACCGGCGCCGACGACACGCTGCGGCTGCTGTTCCTGTGCTGCCACCCGGCGCTGAGCCGCCCCTCCCAGGTCGCGCTGACCCTGCGCGCGGTCGCGGGACTGCGCGTGGAGCAGATCGCCGCCGCCTACCTGGTGCCGGCCCGGACCATGACCCAGCGGCTGAGCCGGGCCCGCGCGACGCTGCGCGAGGCGGGCGCCCGGTTCACCATGCCGCCGCCGGACGCTCTGCCCGGCCGGGTGGCCGCCGTGCTGGACGTGTGCCACCTGGTGTTCAGCGAGGGCTACACCCGCACCTCCGGCGACCAGCTCCTCGACGTGGAACTCGCCGAGGAGGCGATCCGGCTCACCCGCCAGGTCCACGCCGCGCTGCCCGGCCACCACGAGGTCACCGGCGCGCTGGCGCTGATGCTGCTCACCCACGCCCGGTCGCCCGCCCGCACCGACGCCGCCGGTGACCTCGTGCCGCTGGCCGACCAGGACCGCTCCCGCTGGCGCGGCGACCTCATCGACGAGGGCGTCACGCTGCTCGGCCGGGCCCTGCCCCACGGCCCGGTGGGCCGCTACCAGCTCCAGGCGGCCATCGCCGCCGTGCACGCCGAGGCACCGGCCTTCCCGGACACCGACTGGCTGCAGATCAGCGTCCTCTACGACATGCTGAGCCGGGTCGCCCCCAGCCCGTTCGTCACGCTCAACCAGGCCGTCGCGGTGGCCATGGCGCACGGCCCCGCCGTCGGGCTGGCGCTGCTCGACCCGCTGCTGGCCGACCCGGCGATGCGCGGCCACCACCGGCTGCACGCCGTCCGCGCGCACCTGCTGGAACTCCACGGCGACCCACAGGCCGCCGCCGAGCACTACCGGCTGGCCGCGCGGCTGACCGGAAGCCTGCCCGAACAGCGCTACCTCAACCGGCGCCTGAGCCGCCTGACCGGCGTCTCCTGAGCTGCGGCGCCGGTCAGGCCGCGCCGTGCTGCACGCCCGGTCAGCGCCACACCGCGGCCACCTCGTCGGCCACCGCGTCGGCCTGGGCGAACCCGGCCCGCGCCGACGCCGCCCGCCGCGCCGGGTCCAGCACGTTGCGGCCGATCGCCGTCCGCGCCGCCCGGTCCGGCGATACCACTGCCACCCGCGCCCCCGCCTCCCGCAACGCCGCCACCTGCGCCGACAGCCGCGGCATCGGCCCCACCGCCGCGCGCGTCGGCGCCAGGACCACCACCTGCCCGCACCCGGCCGCCAGGTCCGCGTTCACCGGCGAGCGGACCCCGCCGTCGACGTAGCGCCGGCCGCCGACTGTGACCGGCGGCCACACCCCCGGCACCGCGCAACTCGCGCCGACCGCGTCCACCAGCGGCACCCCGCTGTCCGCGTCGAACACCACGAACTCGCCGGAGGCCGCGTCCACGGCGGTGACCAGCAGCCGCGCCGCCGGCCAGTCCGGCGACGGCAGCCGCGCCGCGATCACCGCCCGCCGTGACTGCTCCGACGGGGTACGCGCCGACAACGCCATCGCGCCGATACGTGCCCGGGCCCGCGCCGCGTCCCGGCCCCGCCCACCGGCCCACGCCCAGCGCAACAGCACGCCCGTCCCGAGCCGGGCCGGCACCTCGTCGCGGGGCGGCCGCAGCTGCGCCTCGTACAACCGCTCCGGCGGCGTACCCGAACGCACCTGCGCCCCCACCACCGACCCGGCCGACGTACCCACCACCAGGTCCGCCTCGTCCAACCGCAGGCCGTGCCCGGCCAGCCCGGCCAGCAGACCCAGCTCCCAGGCCACCCCGGTCACCCCGCCGCCACCCAGCACCAACGCGCGCCCCATGTGACAGTCCTCTCCACCCCGGATGGTCCCGCCCACGGTAACGTCGCCCCCACCGCAAGGCAGGGGAGAAGGGCATTGACCTCCGTCACCATCGTCACCGGGGGAGGACGCGGCATCGGCGCGGCCACCGCCCGCCGGCTCGCCGCCGACGGCCACGACCTGGTCATCGGCTACCGCACCGACCACACCGCCGCCGAATCCGTGGCTGCCGACGTGCGCGCCGCCGGCCGCCGCGCGGTCACCGTCGCCGCCGACACCACCGACCCCGACCAGGTACGCCGCATCTTCGACGCCGCCGACCGGCTCGGCCCGCTCACCGGCCTGGTCAACAACGCCGGCGTCACCAGCCCGATCGGCCCGTTCACCGACCTGCGCGTCGACGACCTGCGCGAGGTCGTCGACGTCAACCTCATCGGGTACGTGCTGTGCGCCCAGCAGGCGGCCCGGCGGCTCACCCGCGGCGGCGCCATCGTCAACGTCTCCTCCGTGGCCGCGACGCTCGGCTCACCCGGCGAGTACGTGCACTACGCCGCCGTCAAGGCCGCCACCGACACGCTCACCGTCGGGCTGGCCAAGGAACTCGCGCCGCACGGTGTCCGCGTCAACGCCGTCGCCCCCGGGATCATCCGCACCACCATCCACGCCCGCTCCGGCGTGCCCGACCGGCCCGACACCGCCGCGGGCCGGATCCCGATGGGCCGCGCAGGGGAACCCGAGGAGGTCGCCGGCGCGATCGCGTACCTGCTCGGCCCGGACGCCTCGTACACAACGGGCGCGGTCCTGCGCGTCGGCGGCGGTCTCTGACCCGGCGGCGGCCCGGGGATCTCCACCCCCGGGCCGCCGCGTCGCGTCTCCTACTGGGTGAACAGCTTCGCCGCCGTGATCAGCGTCTGCACCACGCCGTAGCCCAGCAGCGCCGACACCACCAGCCACGACACCACCAGACGGGCCCGCTGCCCGCCACCGGTCCGCTCGTTCACGATCCGCTCCTCTCCGCCGTCACCGGCTGCCCCGGTCCCGTCTCGTCCCGCCCGGACGCGGGCTCGTGGTAACGCTGCGGCACCGGCCGCACCAGCAGGTTCGCCACCAGACCCACCGCCAGCACGCCGACCATCGTGAACAGCGCCGGCCGGTACGCCGCCGCGGTCAACGTGCCCGGCTCGCCCTGCGCGTCGAGGAACGCGTTGACGATCAGCGGCCCGGCCACGCCCGCCGCCGACCACGCGGTCAGCAGCCGGCCGTGGATCGCGCCCACCTCGAACGTGCCGAACAGGTCCCGCAGGTACGCCGGCACGGTGGCGAACCCGCCGCCGTAGAACGACAGGATCACGCACGCCAGCAGCACGAACAACGCCGTCGCGGTCTGCCCCACCAGCGCCAGCAGCAGGTACAGCACCATGCCCACACCCAGGTACACCATGTAGATCGGCTTGCGGCCGATCACATCCGACGTGGACGACCACACGAACCGGCCCGCCATGTTGAACAGCGACAACAGCCCCACGAACCCGCCGGCCGCCGCCACCGACACCGCCGACGTGCCACCCTCGCGGAAGAAGTCCTGGATCATCGGGCTGGCCTGCTCCAGGATCCCGATACCCGCCGTCACGTTGCAGAACAGCACCACCCACAGCAGCCAGAACGACCGCGTCCTGACCGCGTTGGCCGCCGACACGTTCGCTGTCGTCACCAGCGGCTTGTCCGCCACCCGAGCCGGGTCGAACCCGGCCGGCCGCCAGTCCGCCGCCGGCACCCGCACGTTGAACACCCCGAACATCATGATCACGAAGTAGCCGACGCCGAGCGTCACGAACAACCACACCAGCGCCGGCCCCGACGCCGTGGAACCGCTGTTCGCCGGGTCGTAGGCCGGGTCGTAGAACGACAGCAGCTGCCGGGACAGGGGAGAGGCCACCATCGCCCCGCCACCGAACCCCATGATCGCCAAGCCGGTCGCCAGACCCGGCCGGTCCGGGAACCACTTGATCAACGTGGAGACGGGGGAGATGTACCCGATCCCCAGACCGATCCCGCCCAGCACCCCGTACCCCAGATACAGCAACCACAGCTGCCCGGTCGCGATACCCAGCGCCCCCACCAGGAACCCCGCCGCCCAGAAACACGCCGAGACGAACATCGCCTTACGCGGCCCGTTCGCCTCCACCCACGTACCGGCCACCGCGGCCGACAACCCCAGCATCACGATCGCGATACTGAAGATCACCCCGATCGCCGTCTGACCGGTGTCGAAATGCGCGATCAGGGAGTTCTTGTACACGCTCGTGGCGTAGACCTGCCCGATGCACAGATGGATCGCCAGCGCCGCCGGAGGAATCAGCCAACGGCTGTACCCCGGCGGCGCGACGGTGTGCCGACGATCGAGTGCGGAAAGCATCAGTGCTTCCTCCGTCCGGATGGCGAGAACACCCCGGTTCATGCCCCTGCCGCACGCTGCACCCAAACCCGCCCCGCGCCGGACGGCCGAAACGCTGCGCCGAACGGTCACCGCCGTCCCGGCCCGTCATCACCCCACCACCGGCAGTCATCCCCGGCCCGGGATGCGACGATGACCGGGTGAAGATCCTGTCCATCCAGTCGTCGGTCGCCTACGGCCACGTCGGCAACTCCGCCGCCGTGTTCCCGCTGCAACGCCTCCGCCACGAGGTCTGGCCGGTCCTGACCGTGCACTTCTCCAACCACACCGGCTACGGCGCCTGGCGCGGCCCTCTGCTCGCCCCCACCGACGTCGCCGACGTCATCGCCGGCATCGAGGACCGCGGCGTGCTCGGCACCGCCGACGCCGTCCTCTCCGGCTACCAGGGCGACCCCGCCGTCGGCGCCGTCATCCTCGACGCCGTCGCCCGCGTCAAGGCCGCCAACCCGGCCGCCCTCTACTGCTGCGACCCGGTCATGGGCGACGTCGGCCGCGGCATGTTCGTCCGCCCCGGCATCCCCGAATACCTCCGCGACACAGTCGTCCCGCGCGCCGACATCGTCACCCCCAACCAGTTCGAGCTGGAATTCCTCGCCGGCCGCACCACCGACACCGTCGACGACCTGCTCGCCGCCGTCGACACCGTCCGCGCCACCGGCCCCCGGCACGTCCTGGTCACCAGCGTCCTGCACGGCGACCTGCCCGCCGGCCACCTGGAAGTCGTCGCCGTCTCCGACGACGGCGCCTGGGCCGTCACCACCCCGCTGCTGCCGATCGCCCCCAACGGCGGCGGCGACGTCACCGCCGCCCTCTACCTCGCCCACCTCGCCACCACCGGCTCACCGAAGACCGCACTGGAACGCACCACCAACTCGATCTACGCGGTACTCGAGGCGACCCTCGAAGCCGGTACCCGCGAACTGCAACTCGTCGCCGCCCAGGACGCCATCGCCGACCCACCCACCCGCTTCACCGCCCGCCGGCTGCGCTGACCGACAGCGCGGGTGCACCTGCCGCGCGGGTGCACCCGCGCGGCGACTCGCCGCTCGAACAGGTGGACGACCCCACCGCCCACCAGGCAGGATGCGGACGTGCCACCGCACCCGGCAACCGACGACCCCGCGTTCGCCCAACGGCTGCGCGACCTCACCCGGCTGCGCCGCGTCCGCGACCGCATCGACCGCGAATACGCCAAACCCCTCGACGTCGAAGCCCTCGCCCGCGGCGAACACATGTCCGCCGGCCACCTCAGCCGGCAGTTCCGCCAGACCTACGGCGAATCCCCGTACGCGTACCTCATGACCCGCCGCATCGAACGCGCCATGGCCCTGCTGCGCCGCGGCGACCTCAGCGTCACCGACGTCTGCTTCGCCGTCGGCTGCCAGTCCCTGGGCACCTTCAGCACCCGCTTCACCGAACTCGTCGGCGAACCACCCAGCGCCTACCGCGCCCGCCACGCACCCGACACCGCCGAACCACCCCCGTGCCTGACCAAACAGGCGACCCGACCGATCAGGAATCGAGAAGCCCGCACCGGCCGACCACCACTAGCGTGACCACCATGACGATCACCATTCACTACGCCTTCCTGCCCCACACCGACGCCGACGCCGCCCTCGCCTTCTACCGCGACACCCTCGGCTTCGAACTGCGCAACGACGTCGGCTACAACAACATGCGCTGGCTCACCGTCGGCCCACCCAACCAGCCCGAGACCGGCATCGTCCTGCACCCGCCGGCCGCCGACCCCGGCATCACCGACGACGAACGCCGCACCATCCTCGAACTCATCGCCAAGGGCAGCTACGGCGCGCTCACCCTCGCCACCGACGACCTCGACGGCCTGTTCGACCGCCTCCAGGCCTCCGGCGCCGACGTCGTCCAGGAACCCACCGAACAGCCCTACGGCGTCCGCGACTGCGCCTTCCGCGACCCCACCGGCAACCTCATCCGCATCAACGAGCGGCGCTGACCCACCCCATGACCGACGCACCCCGCACCCGCGCCCGCCGCCGCAACGACACCACCCACCGCCTCGAAAACGACGTCGACTGCTGGGTCGCCACCGCCGAACCCGACGGCACCCCGTACCTCGTGCCCCTGTCCTTCGACTGGGACGGCCACACACTGCTCGTCGCCACCCCGGCCGACAGCCCCACCGGCCGCAACCTCGCCGGCGGCCGCGCCCGCGTCGGCCTCGGCCCCACCCGCGACGTCACCATGATCGACGGCGATGTCGAAACCCTCGCCCTCGACGCCCTGCCCACCGGCCGAAGCGACCGCTTCGCCACCCGAACCGGCTTCGACCCCCGTACCCTGACCACGCCCTACCGCTGGTACCGCATCACGCCACACCGCATGCAGGCCTGGCGCGAAGCCGA
The DNA here is from genome assembly GCF_007827625.1 of Micromonospora sp. CNZ297. Classification (NCBI taxonomy): domain Bacteria; kingdom Bacillati; phylum Actinomycetota; class Actinomycetes; order Micromonosporales; family Micromonosporaceae; genus Micromonospora; species Micromonospora sp. CNZ297. The sequence goes on from NZ_VISU01000013.1 coordinate 12,967, forward strand.
CGAGCTACCCGGCCGCACCCTGATGCGCGACGGCCGCTGGCTCGACTGACACCCGCACCACCGGACGGAGAGACCATGAGCAAGGCCACCACCGGCCTGCACCACGCCGACAGCCACGACATCATCCGCGTCCACGGCGCCCGCGAGAACAACCTGCGCAACGTCGACGTCGAGATACCCAAACGCCGCCTCACCGTGTTCACCGGCGTCTCCGGCTCCGGCAAGAGCTCACTGGTCTTCGGCACCATCGCCGCCGAGTCCCAGCGCCTCATCAACGAGACCTACAGCGCCTTCGTCCAGGGCTTCATGCCCACCCTGTCCCGCCCCGAGGTCGACATCCTCGAAGGCCTCACCACCGCCATCATCGTCGACCAGGAACGCATGGGCGCCGACCCCCGCTCCACGGTCGGCACCGCCACCGACGTCAACGCCATGCTGCGCATCCTGTTCAGCCGCCTCGGCGACCCCCACATCGGCCCACCCAACGCCTACTCCTTCAACGTCCCCTCCGTACGCGCCGCCGGCGCCATCACCGTCGACCGCGGCCCCGGCAAGACCCAGACCAAGAAGGGCACCTTCAACCGCCTCGGCGGCATGTGCCCCCGCTGCGAGGGCCGCGGCGCCGTCACCGACTTCGACCTCACCGTCCTCTACGACGAGAAGCTCTCCCTCAACGAGGGCGCCATCACCATCCCCGGCTACAGCATGGACGGCTGGTACAGCCGCACCTTCCGCTCCAGCGGCCTGTTCGACCCCGACAAGCCCATCCGCGACTACACCAGACGCGAACTCGACGACCTGCTCCACAAGGAGCCCACGAAGATCAAGGTCGACGGCATCAACGTCACCTACACCGGCCTCATCCCCGCCATCAGCAAGTCGATGCTCGCCAAGGACGTCGACGCCATGCAGCCCCACATCCGCGCCTTCGTCGAACGCGCCGTCACGTTCACCACCTGCCCCGACTGCGACGGCACCCGGCTCGCCCCCGAAGCCCGCTCCTCGAAGATCAACGGCATCAACATCGCCGACGCCTGCGCCATGCAGATCAGCGACCTCGCCACCTGGGTACGCGACCTGCACCAACCCTCCGTCGGCCCGCTGCTCAAGGCACTGGGGGACACCCTCGACTCCTTCGTCGAGATCGGCCTCGGCTACCTCAGCCTCGACCGCCCCGCCGGCACCCTCTCCGGCGGGGAGGCCCAGCGCACCAAGATGATCCGCCACCTCGGCTCGTCCCTCACCGACGTCACCTACGTCTTCGACGAACCCACAATCGGCCTGCACCCGCACGACATCGCCCGCATGAACAACCTCCTGCTCCAACTCCGCGACAAGGGCAACACCGTTCTCGTCGTCGAACACAAACCCGAGACCATCGCCATCGCCGACCACGTCGTCGACCTCGGCCCCGGCGCCGGCACCGCCGGCGGCACCATCTGCTACGAAGGCACAGTCGCCGGCCTGCGCGCCAGCGACACCACCACCGGCCGCCACCTCGACGACCGCGCCACCCTCAAGGACAAGCTGCGTACGCCCACCGGCACCCTGCCGATCCGCGGCGCCCGCACCCACAACCTGCGCGACGTCGACGTCGACATCCCCCTGGGCGTCCTGGTCGTCGTCACCGGCGTCGCCGGCTCCGGCAAGAGCAGCCTCATCCACGGCTCACTGGCCAAACGCGAGGACGTCGTCAGCGTCGACCAGACCGCCATCCGCGGCTCCCGCCGCAGCAACCCCGCCACCTACACCGGCCTGCTCGACCCCATCCGCAAGGCCTTCGCCAAGGCCAACGGCGTCAAACCCGCCCTGTTCAGCGCCAACTCCGAAGGCGCCTGCCCGACCTGCAACGGCGCCGGCGTCATCTACACCGACCTCGGCATGATGGCCGGCGTCGCCAGCACCTGCGAGGACTGCGAAGGCAAGCGCTTCCAGCCCGCCGTCCTCGACTACCACCTCGGCGGACGCGACATCAGCGAGGTCCTCGCCATGTCCGTCGACGAAGCCGAGACGTTCTTCAGCGACGGCGAGGCCCGCACCCCGGCCGCCCACACCATCCTCGACCGGCTCGCCGACGTCGGCCTCGGCTACCTCACGCTCGGTCAGCCCCTCACCACGCTGTCCGGCGGCGAACGGCAGCGGCTCAAGCTCGCCACCCGGATGGGGGACAAGGGCGGCGTGTACGTCCTCGACGAACCCACCACCGGCCTGCACCTGGCCGACGTCGCCCAACTGCTCGGCCTGCTCGACCGGCTCGTCGACACGGGGAAGTCCGTCATCGTGATCGAGCACCACCAGGCCGTCATGGCGCACGCCGACTGGATCATCGACCTCGGTCCGGGCGCCGGACACGACGGCGGCCGGATCGTGTACGAGGGCACCCCGGCGGATCTCGTGGCGGCCCGGTCGACGCTCACGGGCGAACACCTGGCCGACTACGTCGGCGCCTGACCGCCGGACGGCAGCACAGGGGAGAGGCCCGGCGGAGGGCCCCACGACAAGGATGCGCGGGCACGTCCCTTCAGGGCTCAAGTTGAATGTTCACCGGGTCGACGAATTCGACCCGCAGCCGATCATCAGACAGGATGTCGACTACCTGCTGCCAGTGCGCGGCACGCCGGCCGCAGACCGCGCGCAGGCGCTCGACGCCCGGCCTCTCTCCTTCCGCGTCGACCCGCCTCAAGGTCGCCAGGCCGACCTCAGCGGTGGCAGCGCTCAGCGTCGCGGTCACCCGGCCGACCTGCTGGACGACCTCGTCCACGTGCCGGGTCAGCTCAGCCACCCGGGCTTCGACGGATTGGTCGCGTCGAGACAGCGACTCCAGGCCGTCCGGCTTCTCGATGACCAACTCGTCGAACACCGGCACAGGTGGCGGGAATCGAAGATCCGCGACGTGCACGAGCTCCACCGCCTCGGTGACGAGCCGGCAGAACTGCGCCCGGTGCAGCCAGTACCAAGCGCGGTCCTCCGCCATCCTCGCCAGCAGCCGCCATGTCCGATCATCCAGCTCGAGCCACTTGATCAGGTCGTGGACATCCGCCCGCCACGGCGGCTCACAACGCTGGTGCCAGTTTCGCTCCAGCAGCGCCGCCCCGTCGTGAAGCAGCTTCTTGACATACGCGGCGATCCGAATACGGGTGACGTTCTCGGGGCGCCGCAGGACCGATCGCATCGGCTGGTCCAGGTCCAGTTGAAGGAACCGAAAGTCGTCACTGCCGCGGAGGCGACCGAAGTCCGGGTCACTGCTGGCGATCCAACTGCGCAGCCGTGAGGCCACACCGGTCTGCGTGGTGGCCTGGAGCGAGACCTGCCCGGCGACCTTGCTGCCAGCGCTGGCCAGCACGGCCTGGAGTTCGATCACCGCGTACTCGGTCAGCAAGCGTTGGCGCTGGTCGTCACCGAGTTCGCCGGGAGGAGCGGGAGCGACACCTGCCGCCGGACTCGGTGGGGGAACGGGGAGATAGCCGTACAGCCCGTAGGCGTATGCAGCCGCCGCCTGGTAGTAGTCCAGGTAGCCCAGACGCCCCGGGCCGAGCCGATGACGACGCTGTGCGCGGATGACGGCGTCGCGAAGCGACTCCGGCTGGACAGGCCAGCTCCGCACCATCGTCTCGACTCGCCGGTACAGCCGTCGCGGCCACCAGCGTCGCAGGTTCCGCATCGCCATCAGCTTCTGCTCGGCAAACCAGCCGACCTCGACGCCGGCAACCGTCAGCTGGTCCTGGGCCAAGTCGTGTACGGCGCGGGCGAGCCGGAGCGGCGCCCACACGTCTCGCGCGAAGCGAAGCAGGCCTCTGGTCACCTCGGAGCGGGTTCCGCGGACCAACCACGCCAGGGCTGCGTCCTCGTGCAACCGGTGAAACTCCTGGAGCGCGGCCAGGTTGAGCAGCACCCGAGCGGTGGCCGGGGCACCGAGCATCTCCTTGACCTGCTGTTGCGCCTCGGCACGGTCCGCCGCATCGCGAAAGGAAGAAAACAACGGCCAGTACCGCCCCACGAAGACCGCGATCAACCGATCCTTGATCTGGTCGCGGAGAACCTTCCGCTCTCCGACGGCATCGACGGCGAACCAGTCCTCCGCTGTGCGTTCCGAATACGCCAGAGTCTTCGCGTACTGGTAGCGCAGGCGGATGAGCTCCCGGCGACGGCGGATGGCCCACAGCATCGAGATGGGGTAGCGGAAGGGGTGCCTCCACCGGTCCCGTCTGCGGGTCCAGAGCGAGGCGGTGTAGCGGCTCTCCAACTCACCGAGGCAGAGTGCCCCGTGGTACGTGTCCAGGGCGGCGAGGAACAGACCCAGGTCTTCCTGAACGCTGGCCACCATCATGCGGATGTCGGAGTTGAAGGGGTCCAGGCGAAGAGCTTCCCGATACCACCAGAGCGCGTCGTCGAGACGCCGCTCGTCGTGCCGCTTCTTGGCCTCGTTGTACGCCTCGAACAGCCCGGTCGGCAGGTCGCGGAGTCGCCACGTCCGCCACGGTGCCTCATCAGCCAGGCGAGTCACCGGCAGAATCTTGGCCATCGTCCAGTAGGCCGCCTTACACGTGGCGTCTTCCCAGGTCATGCCCCACTCGGTAGTCGTCGCGCTGCCTGTGGCACCAGCGAACGACGTGACCGTGACCGAGACGCCGTAACAGGGCTCCTGCTTCCGCTCCTGGAGAGTCGCCCTGATCATGTAACCCGTCCGGGGCCAGAGCCGCGCCATGAACTTCGGCAGGACCGCCAACGGGTTCGTGAACGTTCCCGGCTCCTCGCCGAGGACATCGAGGAAGTTCTGCGCCGGGAGGGTCGTCGGGCCCGCGTACGGCGGATAGATGCTGGTGGTGGCGAGTTGACGGCAGAACCGGCTCTTCAGGTACGCCGCCCGGCCGGTGTCGTTCGCGTCCGCGGCGTTCTCGAAGTCACGCACGTCGACCGCCCCTGGACGGTGTGCGAGCCACTCACGGCGGAAGTTGCGCCACGCGACGAAGGCCGCCAGGAACAGGAACAGTATCCCGATCCGTCGCCACAGCTCAGTGGACCGGTCGAAGGCACGAGCTACACCGATCAGGAGGAGACGGAATGGCTCCAGCAACTCCCAGTCGCTCTGACCGGTCGGGACGGCGCCGGACCGAGCTAGGCGGTCGAGTGCCAGGAGCAGCGCCACCGTGCTGACGATTCCGAGGACGAGCCAGGGCGCTGGTTTCGGGATCGGCAGGGGCGAGGGCGCGGTGCGGGCCTTGCTGAAGATCCGATGGGGGGACCGGACCTTCCAGGACTCGGGGCGTGGGTTCCTCTGCTCGGCGTGATCGTGCCGGTTGTCCATCGAGAACGCTCCTGACGACCGCCCGGAACTGCGGTTCCAGGCTAAGTGGCCAGGTAGCGGGGAACTGGAAAACGGCGGATCGGTTGTCATGCCCGGAAAGCAGGCCATACTCTAGCGACCCTTGCTTTCCGGCCCGTGGGTTCGACGTGGCCCACCCGGTTCGATAATGCACATTATGTCAAGTATCGCTGAGGTGGGAGCTCCCCGAGCGCCCGCGCGAGGCAGGTGACCGCTTTTGCGGGCCTTCGGGGTGCCGGAGGGTCAAGCAGTCACCCCCTGTCGTGCTGCGGGACCGCGTGCTCCACCTGGCGAGCGCTGGCAGCGGCAGCAAGCTCGCCGCGAGCCGGCTCGCACCTCCGGACACGATGTCGCCGCCGTTGCGCCCAGGCACCAATCATCGGGCCGGCCCACCCACCAGGCGACCCGCGCATCCCCCGCCGGATCCCACCTCGCTCCACCCACCGTCCGCCGATCATGAAGTTGGCGGCGACAAATTAGACGGCACTCCCGGCCAACCTCATGATCGCCGGAGCCGCCGCCAGTTCGCCGATGTGGCTGCATCGGAGCACTGGGATTACCGCCATCTCGGCGAGATGGAGTTGATCATGGCTTTGATCGCCCGCGCTCCCCTGATGCGCCTCCTGACGGGAACGCGAGAATCATGCATAATATCCCTTATGCATGACAAACCGGACGGAACGGTAGGCGCTCTTATTGAGGAGTTCCTGACCGCCCGGGCCACCCGTAAGCCCTCCCCCCACACCCTGGCCGCGTACCGGCGGGATCTGACCACTGTGGCCGAGCTGGTGGCGGCGGCCGGTGACGCCTCTCCCCTGCGCCTACCGGTCAGCACCCTCTCCCCCAAGGTGATGCGCGCGGCGTTCGCGCGGTTCGCCGCTCCCCGTGCCGCCGCGTCGGTCCATCGTGCCTGGTCGACGTGGAACAGCTTCTTCACGTTCCTGGTCGCCGAGGGTGTCGTACCGGGGAATCCGATGCCGGCGGTGGGGCGGCCCCGTACGCCGCTCCCCCGGCCCAAGCCGCTGCGGGGCGAGGACACCCCGGAGGAGTTGCTGGCGGCGGTGGCCCGGGCGGAGGGCCGGCAGCGTGATCCGTGGCCGGAGCGCGACCTGGCGGTGCTGGCGCTGGCGTTGTGCGCGGGGTTGCGGCTGTCGGAGCTGCTGGCGCTGCGGGTGTCGTCGGTGGCCGGGCGCGACGGTGAGCGGCGGGTGGACGTGGCGGGCAAGGGCGGGCGGCCGCGTACGGTGCCGATCGAGGACGGTGTGGACCGGGTGCTTGCGGGTTATCTGGACAGCCGGCGGCTCCGGTTCGGGTCGCGCAGTGTGCGGCCGGACGCGCCGTTCCTGGTGGATCGTCAGGGTGAGGCGTTGCGGCGGGGTGGTCTGCAGTACCTGGTGGAGTCGTGTTACCGGCGGTCGGGCATCGGTGACCGGGTGCCTCGGGGTGCGCGGTTGCACGCGTTGCGGCACACGTTCGCGACGCGGTTGGCGGAGGACGGGGCGAGCGCGGCGGAGATCATGCGGTTGCTGGGGCACGCGTCGTTGGCGTCGTCGCAGACGTACATCGAGGTGACGGCGGGTCAGCAGCGGGCGGCGGTGGCGGCGAACCGTACCAACCGGGCGTTGTCGGGGCTGGCGCCGCGGCGGTGAGTGTCGTGCGGCGGGCGGCGTGTGGGGTGGCGCGCTGGCAGGATCGGCGAGATGCGGGTGGGTGCGGCGCGGGCGGTGGCTGTCGGGTGGGTGCGGGAGCGGATGCGCGTCGACCCGTCGATCGAGGGGGCGTTGTTCAGCGGGTCGACTGTGGGGTTGCCGGACGACGCGGTGCTGCCGGTGTGGTCGGACGTGGACGTGCTGCTGGTACGCCGGGAGCCCGGTGTGAAGGTGGGCAAGTTCGTGCACCGGGGGGTGCTGCTGGAGGTCAGCACTGTCACGTGGGAGGAGTTGGGTGGCCCGGAGGACGTGCTGGGGTCGTGGGTGTTCGCGCCGATGTTCCGTACCGATGGGGTGATCGCGGATCCGTCGGGGCGGCTGGCCGCAGTGCGGGAGCGGGTGGCGGCGGGGTTCGCGGATCCGGTGTGGGTGCGGGAGCGGTGCGCGGGGGTGCGGCGGCGCATCGAGGCCGGGTTGCGGGCGGTGGGCGGTTCGGCGCCGGTGGCGGAGCAGGTGCTGGCGTGGGTGTTTCCGACGTCGTTGCTGGCGGTGTGGCCGGCGGTGGCGGGTCTGGCGGATCCGACGGTGCGGCGGCGGTACGTGCGGGCGGAGCGGGTGCTGTCGCGGTTCGGGTTCGCGGATCGGTACGCGGGCCTGCTGGACACGCTCGACGGCGGCGGGGTGGGTGTGGACGCGGCGCGGGTGCGGGAGCATCTGGCCGGGTTGGCGGTGGTGTTCGACGAGGTGTCGCGGTTGCCGCGGGAGGGGTTCGCGTTCGGGGCGGATCTGGGCGCTGCGGGGCGTCCGGTGGTGTTCGACGGTGCGGCTGAGCTGATCGAGGCGGGCCGGCATCGGGAGGCGATGTTCTGGGTGCTGGTGACGTGGGCGCGGTGTCATGTGGTGTCGGGCGTGGTGGCGCCGGAGTGGGAGCGGGCGTTCGGGGCGGTGCTGGCTGATCTGGGGGTGGCGTCGGCGGCGGACCGGCGGCGGCGGGCGGACGGTTTGCTGGCGGCGTTGCCGGGGTGGCAGTCGGTGGTGGATGCGGTGGCGGTGGAGGCTGTGGCAGGCTGAGGGGAACGCGACTGGCGGCACGGGGATGGGTGAACCATCGGGGAGCTCGTCGCGGGGGTCGACCGCCTGGGCCTCCGCGGGCGAGGTGTCGTATGTCTTCTGCGCGGTTGTTGCCGGGTGCCCCGGTGGCGGAGCAGGTGTTGTCGGAGGTCGCCGCGTCGGTGGCGGAGCTGCGTGCGGCGGGGGTGACGCCGGCGCTGGCGACGGTGCTGGTGGGTGACGACGACGCGAGCGCGGGTTATATCCGGATCAAGCAGCGTCAGGCGGCGGAGCTGGGGTTCGTGTCGCCGCACGTGCATCTGCCGGCGTCGGCGTCGCAGGCGGATCTGCATGCGGTGCTGGCGGATTTCAACGCGGACAAGACGGTGCACGGGGTGCTGGTGCAGTATCCGATTCCGGGTCACCTGGACTACGACCGGGCGTTGGCGGTGCTGGATCCGGACAAGGACGTGGACGGGATGCATCCGGTGAACATGGGCTGGCTGGCGTTGGGGTTGCCGGGTCCGTTGCCGTGTACGCCGGCGGGGATCGAGGCGTTGCTGGCGTTCCACGGTGTGCCGGTGGCGGGCCGGGAGGTGGTGATCCTGGGCCGGGGTGCGACGTTGGGTCGGCCGCTGGCGATGTTGCTGGCGCAGAAGCGGCCGACGGCGAACGCGGCGGTGACTGTGGTGCACACGGGGGTGGCGGACTGGCCGCGGTACACGCGGCGGGCGGAGATCCTGATCGCGGCGGCGGGGGTGCCGGGGATCGTGCGGCCGGAGCATGTGCGTCCGGGTGCGGTGGTGGTCGGTGGCGGGGTGCGGTACGAGGGGCGGCGGCTGCTGCCGGACGTGGACGAGTCGTGTGCCGAGGTGGCGGGGGCGATCACGCCGCGTGTGGGCGGGGTGGGTCCGACGACGGTGGCGATGTTGTTCCGCAACGCGGTGGAGGCGGCGCGGCGGCAGAGCGGTCTGGGCTGAGCGTCAGCCGAGGTCGACGACGAGGGGCCGGTGGTCGGAGATGGTCGCCAGCGGGGTGTGGACGGCGGTGACGGCCGGCAGCCGGTCGAGCCCGTGCCGGTCGGCGAGGATGTGGTCGAGCTGGACGCGGGGTTGCCCGGCCGGGTAGGTGGGGCGGCGGGCCAGGGGCTGCCAGCGGGTGAGCGCGGCGGCGGGTCCGGCGGGCAGGTTGAGGTCGCCGAGCAGGATCCGGGGTGCGGGCAGGGTGCGCAGGACGCGCACGACGCGGCGTAGTTGCCAGATGTTCCAGCCGGGGACGAAGGACAGGTGGGTGGCGGCGACGGTGAGGGGGCCGTGGGGGGTGTCGAGGACGGCGGCGAGCACGACGCGGGGTTCGTCGCGGAGCAGGACGAGTCCGCCGCCGGGGCCGGGTGCGTAGATGGGTGAGCGGACGGGGGCAGCGCGCAGGCGGGTGACCTGCCAGGAGCGGACGGGGTGGCGGCTGATGAGGCCGATGCCGTAGAGGGGTTCGCCGTGGCCGTCGTCGTCGTGGGTGAGGGGGCGGAACTGTTCGCCGGGGGTGCCGACGACGGCGGCGGCGAAGCGGTGGTGGTCGGCGTGCAGGGCGCGGGCGGCCACGGCGGTGAGGTCGAGTTTGCCGCTGCGGGTCTGGTCGCGGTCGACTTCCTGGAGGGCGAGGACGTCGGCGTCGAGGTCGGTGACGGCGGCGGTGAGCCGGTCGGGGTCGACGAGCCCGTCGGTGAGGGATCGGCCGTGCAGCAGGTTGAAGGTGGCCAGGCGCACCTGGACACCCTACGTCGTCGTGGGAGTCTTGCTGGGTGCTGAAACTGCTGTGCTGTTCGATGCTGGTGTTCGTGGCGGTGGGGTCGGTCGGGGTGTGGTTGCGGCGTCGCCGGGGGCGGTGAGGCTGGCCACAGGTGGTCTCGTCGCTGGTGGCGGCGTGGGCAGAATGCGTCGGTGGATGCCCTGTCGTTGACGACGTTGCTGACCGCTGCCCTTCTGGCGGGGTGGGTGGACGCGGTGGTGGGTGGCGGCGGTCTGTTGTTGTTGCCGGCGTTGCTGGTGGCGGCGCCGGGTGTGCCGGTGGCGACGGCGTTGGGCACGAACAAGCTGGCGGCGATCTTCGGTACGTCGACGGCGGCGGTGACGTACGCGCGGCGCACGAAGCTGGACTGGGCGGTGGCGGGTTCGGCGGCCGGGTTGGCGGTGCTGACGGCGGGGTTGGGTGCGGCGTTGGCGGGTGCGGTGCCGGGTAGCGCGTACCGGCCGGTGGTGCTCGTGGTGCTGGTGGCGGTGGCGGTGTTCGTGCTGGCGCGGCCGTCGCTTGGTGTGGTGGCGTCGCCGCAGCGGCGGACCCCCGCGCGGGTGGTGGTGGCGGTGGCGGTGGCCGGTCTGGGTATCGCTCTGTACGACGGGTTGATCGGGCCGGGTACCGGCACGTTCCTGGTGCTGGCGTTCACCGCGATTCTGGGTTCGGATTTCGTGCATGCCTCGGCGATGGCGAAGGTCGTGAACGCGGGCACGAACCTGGGCGCGCTTGTGGTGTTCGGGTTGACCGGGCACGTCTGGTGGGCGTTGGGCGCGGCGATGGCGGTGTGCAACGTGGTGGGGGCGGCTGTGGGCGCGCGGATGGCGTTGCGGCGGGGCGCCGGGTTCGTGCGGGTGGTGCTGCTGGTGGTGGTGCTGGCGCTGGTGGCCCGGTTGGGTTACGACCAGTGGACGGCGGGCTGATCGCGGTGGCGGTGCGGGCGGAGCACGACCGGGCGGTGCTGGCGGGTCTGCTGGGCCGGGATCCGGTGTTGCACGCGTACCAGTTGGGTGATCTGGACGATTTCTTCTGGCCGTACACGTCGTGGTTCCGGCGTGGCGACCAGGTGGTGTTGCTGTATCACGGGGTGGAGTTGCCGACGTTGCTGGCGTTCGCGGCGCCGGAGCGGGTGGCGGAGATGGCCGGGTTGCTGACGGAGGCGGCGCCGGTGTTGCCGGCGCGGATGTGGGCGCACCTGTCCCCCGGTCTGGAGGCGACGCTGGGCCGCTGGTTCGTGGTGTCGGAGGCGGCGGCGCATCACCGGATGGCGTTGACGGATCCGGGGCGGCTGGCGGCGGTGCCGGCGGTGGGTGAGCCGTTGGGGCCGGCGGACGCGGCGGAGCTGGCCGCGTTGTACGCGGTGGCGTATCCGGGGAACTGGTTCGATGCGCGGATGCTGGAGACGGGCCAGTACGTGGGGGTGCGGGAGCACGGCCGGCTGGTGGCGGTGGCGGGGGTGCACGTGTTCTCGCCGCGTTGGCGGGTGGCGGCGCTGGGGAACGTGACGACGCATCCGGACGTGCGGGGTCGTGGTCTGGGTGCGGGTGTGGTGGCGGCGTTGTGTGCCCGGCTGCGCGCGTCTGTGGATCATGTGACGTTGAACGTGCGGGCGGACAACGCGGCGGCGGTGCGGTTGTACGAGCGGTTGGGGTTCTCCCGGGTGGCCGGGTTCACCGAGTGCGCGTTGACGTCAGCGGCCGCGGCTGGGTGAGTCGAACCGGCCGGCGCGGATCTCGCGCAGGGCCCGGCGGCGGGTGTCGCCGCGCAGGGTGTCGACGTAGAGGCGTCCGCGCAGGTGGTCGGTCTCGTGTTGCAGGGCGCGGGCGAGGAAGCCGCTGCCGGTGACGGTGAGCGGCTCGCCGTGCTGGTCGTAGCCGTGGGCGGTGGCGTGCAGCGCGCGGGGGGTCGGGAAGTACAGGCCGGGGATGGACAGGCAGCCCTCCTCGTCGTCCTGGAGTTCGTCGGACACCTCCAGCGTGGGGTTGATCATGTGGCCGCGGTGGCCGTCGGCGTCGTAGACGAACACCTGGGCGTTGACGCCGATCTGGGGTGCGGCGACGCCGGCGCGGCCGGGTGCGCCGAGCAGCGTGTCCATCAGGTCGGTGACGAGGGCGCGCAGTTCGGCGTCGAAGCTGGTGACGGGTTCGCTGGGGGTGCGCAGCACGGGGTCGCCGATGATCCGGATGGGGCGCATAGTCATGTCCGGAAGGCTATCCGTTGCTTACCGCTGCGCGGGGGGCACCCGCCGGGGCGGTGGGGCTCGTAGGGTGTGCGGACACTGTCGCAGGGAGGCCGCCGTATGTATCCGCCGATCGAGCCGTACGCGCACGGGATGCTGGATGTCGGGGACGGGCAGCGCGTGTACTGGGAGACGTGCGGCAATCCGGACGGGCGGGCGGCGCTGGTGGTGCACGGTGGGCCCGGTTCGGGGGCGGGCGCGTCGTGGCGGCGGCTGTTCGATCCGGCCGCGTACCGGATCGTGTTGTTCGACCAGCGTGGTTGTGAGCGCAGCGCTCCCCCGGCGTCGGATCCGTCCACTGACCTGTCGGTGAACACCACCGGGCATCTGCTGGCCGACATGGAGCTGCTGCGCGCGCATCTGGGGATCGACAGGTGGCTGCTGTGCGGCGCGTCGTGGGGGTCGTCGCTGGCGCTGGCGTACGCGCAGCGGCACCCGGGGCGGGTCAGCGCGCTGGTGCTGTTCAGCGTGGTCGCCAACACGAACCGGGAGATCGAGTGGGTGACCCGGGACATGGGCCGGGTGTTCCCGCAGGAGTGGGCGCGGTTCCGTGGCGGGGTGCCCGAGGCCGACCGTGACGGTGACCTGTCGGCGGCGTACGCGCGGCTGGTGAACGACCCGGACCCGGCGGTGCGGGAGCAGGCGGCGCGGGACTGGTGCGAGTGGGAGGACGTGCACGTGTCGCTCGCCGGTGGGTTCGCGCCGGATCCCCGGTTCGACGATCCGGTGTTCCGGTACGGGTTCGCCCGGCTGGTGACGCACTACTTCGCGAACCGGGGTTTCCAGCCGGACGGGCAGGTGCTGCGCGACGCGGGCCGCCTGGCGGGCATTCCGGGGGTGCTGGTGCAGGGCCGGCTGGACGTCAGCGGGCCGCCGGACATCGCGTGGCTGCTGACCCGGGGCTGGCCGGACGCGCGGCTGGAGATCGTGGAGTCCGGCGGTCACGGCGGCGGGCACGGCATCGGCGAGCGGGTCGTCGCCGCCCTCGACGAGTTCGCCGCCGCCGGCTGAGCCGCCGCGCACGGCCGCCACCGCCCGCGTAGCCCGAGGCGCCGCGCACGGCCGCTACCGGCCCGCGGAGCCGCCGCGAGAAGGCCGGGCCGCCGCGAGAAGGCCGGGCCGCCGGGCGACCCGTCAGCCGGCGAGCAGGGCGCGGATCGGGGCGGCCTTGGCGGCGGCCTCGGCGACCTCCGCGGCGGGGTCGCTGTCCCAGGTGATGCCTCCCCCGGCCCACAGGTGCAGCAGGTTCCCGTCGGCGGCGGCGGTGCGGATGGTCAGGCCCAGGTCGAGGCGGTCGGGTCCGACCCAGCCGAGCGCCCCCATGCTCGCGCCGCGGCCGACCGGCTCCAGCGCGGCGATGTGGGCCAGGGCGGCGTGTTTGGGCGCGCCGGTGACCGACCCGCCGGGGCAGACCGCGCGCAGCAGGTCGGCCAGGCCGAGGCCGTCGGCGGGCGCCGCCGACACCGTCGACTCGGCCTGCCACAGGTCACACCAGCGGCGTACGGCGAACAGCTCGTCGACGCGTACCGAGCCGGTGCGGGCGACGCGGGCCAGGTCGTTGCGTTCCAGGTCGACGATCATGACGTGTTCGGCGCGTTCCTTGGCCGAGGTGAGCAGGTCGCGGCGTCCGGCGGGGGTGGCCGGGCGGGTGCCCTTGATGGGGCGGGTGACCAGCCGGCCGTGTTCGACGGCGATGAGGGTTTCCGGGGAGGCGCAGCCGAGGGCCCAGCCGGGGCCGTGCAGGGTGCCGCCGTAGCGGGCGCCGGGTAGCGCGGCGAGGCGGGCCAGCGCGGGCAGCGGGTCGCCGGTGTAGCCGGCGGCGGCGTGGCCGACGATGTTGACCTGGTAGACGTCGCCGCGGGCGATGGCGTCGCGGACCGCGGCGACGGCGGCGGCGTGCGCGGCCGGGGTCCAGCTGTCCTGCCAGGGTCCGAGCCGCCACGGGGCCGGGGCCGGCGGCGGGGGCGCCGTGGGGCGGTCGGTGTGGTGGTAGACGACCACGACCAGGTCGGGCAGCGCCGGTGCGGGGCTGGGCGCGCCGGGCGACACGCCGAGGGTGTACGCGCCGGCGGCGGCGGACAGGTACAGCGCGGCGCCGCACACTCCGGCGTCGGAGTCGTGGCGGCCGGGCCGGGTGAGGTCGCCGCGGTCGATGCCGTGTGCGGCGAGGAAGCGTTGTGCCAGGTCGGCGGGGTCGCCGCCGTCGCCGACGGACCAGTGCAGCCGGGCGGTCTCGACGAGCCGGCGGCGGCATCCGGGCGGGGCGCCGGGAGCATCGACCTCCACCTGTGGGAGCGCTTCCACGACGTCCGGGCCGTTACGGGTCATCCGTTCAGCCCATTCTGGGTGAACAAGACGCATCCTTGCTCGTTGCCGCTCACTTTTCCTTGGTACTGTGCGTCACTGGTCATGTGAACCATGACACAGTGCCCCCACAGTCCGGAGAACCCGATGTGTCAGCACCAGCCCACCTGCCCCTCCGCCGACGCGACCGACCGCGAGGCCGCCCGCGTACTCGCCTGCTTCCCTGAGCAGGGCTGGAGCCTGCTCTGCAACGGTGTCATCGTCTTCGAGGACACCGGTGAGCTGCTCCCCGACGGGCGCACCATCGCCCCGCACCGGGGTCCGGCCCGCCACGCCCTCGTCGCCTGAGCGATCACGCAGCGTCAGTGAGCGTACGCGCCGGTCATGACCGTCCGGCGCACCGGCCGGGGCGGCGAGAGCCCACCGCCCCGGCGTCAGCCGCTCAGTCCTCGAACGCCTCCGGCGCGGGGCACGAGCAGACCAGGTTCCGGTCGCCGTACGCGCCGTCGATGCGCCGCACCGGAGGCCAGTACCGGCCCGCCCGGTCAACACCCGCCGGGTAGGCGCCCATCGACCGCGGGTACGGGTGCGGCCACTCGTCGGCCGACACCATCGCCGCGGTGTGCGGCGCGTTGGACAGCGGATTGTCCCCCGCCGGCCACTCCCCCGAGCCGACCTTGTCGATCTCCGCCCGAATCGCGATCATCGCGTCGCAGAAGCGGTCCAGCTCGGCCAGGTCCTCGCTCTCGGTCGGCTCCACCATCAGCGTCCCGGCCACCGGGAACGACATCGTCGGCGCGTGGAAGCCGTAGTCGATCAGCCGCTTCGCCACGTCGTCCACGGTCACGCCGGTGGCCTTGGTCAACGGACGCAGGTCCAGGATGCACTCGTGCGCGACCAGGCCCTTGTTGCCGGCGTACAGCACCGGGAAATGCGACCGCAGCCGCGCCGCGACGTAGTTCGCCGCCAGGACCGCCACGCCGGTCGCGCGGGCCAGCCCGTCGGCGCCCATCATCCGCAGGTACGCCCACGGGATCGGCAGGATCCCCGCCGACCCGTGGTTCGCCGCCGAGATCGCCGGCCGCCCGTCGGCGCGCGCGCCGAGCGGGTCGCCGGGCAGGAACGGCGCCAGGTGCGAGCGCACCGCCACCGGGCCCACACCCGGGCCGCCGCCGCCGTGCGGGATGCAGAACGTCTTGTGCAGGTTCAGGTGCGACACGTCCGCCCCGAACCGGCCCGGCTTGGCGAACCCGACCAGCGCGTTGAGGTTCGCGCCGTCGACGTACACCTGACCGCCGGCGTCGTGGACCTTCGCGCACAGCTGGGCGATGCCGGTCTCGTACACGCCGTGCGTCGACGGGTACGTCACCATGATCGCGGCGAGCGCGTCCCGGTGCTTGTCGATCTTCGCGTCGAGGTCGACCAGGTCGACGTTGCCGTCGGCGTCGCAGCCGACCACCACGACCCGCATGCCGGCCATCACGGCGGACGCGGCGTTCGTGCCGTGCGCCGACGACGGGATCAGGCACACGTCGCGGTGGCCCTCGCCGCGCTCCCGGTGGTAGCCGCGGATCGCCAGCAGCCCGGCCAGCTCACCCTGCGACCCGGCGTTCGGTTGCACGCTGACCGCGTCGTAGCCGGTCACCTCGGCCAGCCAGCCCTCCAGCTGCGCGATCAGCTCCCGGTACCCGGCGGTCTGCTCGTCCGGCGCGAACGGGTGCAGGTGCGCGAACTCCGGCCAGGTGATCGGTTCCATCTCGGTGGTGGCGTTGAGCTTCATCGTGCACGACCCCAGCGGGATCATGCCGCGGTCCAGCGCGTAGTCGAAGTCGGCCAGGCGGCGCAGGTAGCGCAGCATCGCCGTCTCCGAGTGGTGGCTGTGGAACACCGGGTGGGTGAGGAAGTCCGACGTGCGGGCCAGCCCGTCGGGCAGGGCCGCGTCGGTGTCGCCGTCGAACCCGTCGACGCCGAACGCCCCCCACACCGCCTGCAGGTGCGCGGGCGTGGTGGTCTCGTCGCAGGAGACGCCGACCCGGTCGGCGTCGACCAGCCGCAGGTTCACGTTGCGCGCCGCGGCGGCTGCGACCACCTCGGCGGCCCGGCCCGGCACGGTCGCGGTGACGGTGTCGAAGAACGCGACCTCCGCGACCTGCACGCCCCCGGCGCGCAGCCCGGCCGCGAGCCGCGCCGCCGCCTCGTGGGTACGCCGGGCGATGGCGCGCAGCCCGTCCGGGCCGTGATAGACGGCGTACATGCCGGCCATCACCGCGAGGAGCACCTGGGCGGTGCAGATGTTGCTGGTCGCCTTCTCCCGGCGGATGTGCTGCTCACGGGTCTGCAACGCCAGCCGGTACGCCGGGTTGCCGTCGGCGTCGCGGGACACCCCGACGAGGCGGCCGGGCAGCATCCGCTCCAGGCCTGAGCGCACCGCCAGGTAACCGGCGTGCGGCCCACCGAAGCCCATCGGTACGCCGAACCGCTGGGTGGTGCCGGCGGCGATGTCGGCGCCGATCTCGCCCGGCGGGCGCAGCAGCGTCAACGCCAGCAGATCCGCGGCGACCGTCACCAGCGCGCCCACGCCGTGCGCCGCGTCGACAAGCGCCCGGTGGTCGCGGACCGCGCCGGAGGCGCCCGGGTACTGCAGGTGCAGGCCGAAGAACTCCGCCGGCAGCTCGTCACGCTCGACGTCGACCACGCGCACCTCGATGCCGAGCGGCTCGGCGCGGCTGGCGATCACCGCGACGGTCTGCGGCAACGCGTCGGCGTCGACCACGTACACCGGGCTCTTGCTCTTGGACGCGCGGCGCGCGAGCGTCATCGCCTCGGCCGCGGCGGTGCCCTCGTCGAGCATCGAGGCGTTCGCGGTGGCCAGGGCGGTCAGGTCGGTGACCATGGTCTGGAAGTTCAGCAGCGCCTCCAGCCGGCCCTGGCTGATCTCCGGCTGGTACGGCGTGTACGCGGTGTACCAGGCGGGGTTCTCCAGCACGTTGCGGCGGATCACCGCCGGGGTGTGCGTGCCGTGGTAACCCAGGCCGATCATGGACACGGCGACGGTGTTGCGGGCGGCCAGGGCGCGCAGCTCGGCGACAGCCTCCCGCTCACTGGCCGGGGCGGGCAGGTCCAGGGTGCCGTGCCAGCGGATCACCTCGGGGATCGCGGCGTCCATCAGCTCGTCGACGGAGCCGTAACCGACGGTGTCCAGCATCCGGCGCTCGTCGTCGCGGCCGGGACCGATGTGCCGGTCGGCGAACTGCTCTGCGGTCATGCGCTGCGCTCCTTGGTGGGGCGAGGTCGACGGGTCGGCCTCCCCCTGAGTCGCGCTGACGCGCTCCACAGCGCCTGCCCACGTGGTCCTTTTGCCTGAGAGGTTCCGGGGAGAATCTGCCCCTTCGGCGCCGTCGGATCGACGGTCTCTCCCACGTGGGTGGTACCGGCACCCCCAACGCTACCAGCGGGCGTGTTTCCGGCTCATGTCCCGGGGGTTGATCACACCGGCGCCGGCGCCGCCGCCACCCGGTCGGCCAGCGCGCACAGCGTCGCGCCCAGCGGCGCGTCCAGGCGCAGCGCCGCGTACCCGTCGCCGCGGGTGACGCCCTGGTTGACGATCGCCACCGGGATGCCGTGGCGGGCCGCCCGCAGCACGAACCGCCGCCCCGACATCACCGTCAACGACGACCCGAGCACCAGCAGCGCCCGGGCCCGCTCGACGAGCGCGAAACAGTCCGCGACCCGCGGGGCGGGGACCGTCTCACCGAAGAACACCACGTCCGGTTTCAGCATGCCGGCGCCGCAGACCCCGCAGTCGACGGTGCGGAACCCGGTCACCGCGTCGTCGGGCAGGTCCACGTCGCCGTCGGGGTTGACACGCGCCACCCGCGCGTCGAAGCCCGGGTTCGCCTCCGACAGGCGCCGGTGCAGCTCGTCGCGGCCGGTGGCGTTACCGCAGTCCAGGCACGTCACCTCGTCGAGGCGGCCGTGCAGCTCGATCACGCCGGTGGCGCCGGCGGCGGTGTGCAGCCCGTCGACGTTCTGGGTGATGATCCCGCCGAGCAGCCCGGCGTCCTGCAGCCGGGCCACCGCCCGGTGCCCGTCGTTGGGCGCCGCCCGGGCGATGGTCTGCCAGCCCAGGTGGCTGCGCGCCCAGTACCGCCGCCGGGCCAGCGGATCCCGGGTGAACTCCTGGTACGTCATCGGGGTGTGCCGGCGCGCCGCGCCACTGGGCCCCCGGTAGTCCGGGATGCCCGACTCGGTGGACAGGCCCGCGCCGCTGAGCACCACCACGTCACCGGCGGCCACCAGCCGCGTCAACTCCTCGAACGCCTCACTCACCCGTCCATGCTCCCTCGCCGGACCCCGCACCTCCCACCCGTACGGCGGTCGCGCGGCGGGGTGCGGCCAGGCGGGCTAGGTTGAGCCCATGCGCGTCGTCATCGCCGGAGGGCACGGAAAGATCGCCAAACTGCTGGAGCGGGAACTGGCCGGACGCGGAGACACCGCGCTCGGACTGATCCGCAACCCCGACCACGCCGCCGCGCTGCGCGCCGCCGGCGCCGAACCCGTCGTGTGTGACCTGGAACACACCGACGTCGACACCCTCGCCGCCCACCTGGCCGGCGCCGACGCTGTCGTGTTCGCCGCCGGCGCCGGACCCGGCAGCGGCGCCGCCCGCAAGGACACCGTCGACCGCGGCGCCGCCGTGCTGCTCGCCGACGCCGCCGTACGAGCCGGGGTACGCCGCTACCTGCTGGTCTCCTCCATGGGCGTGGACACCGCCCCCGCCGAGGGCACCGACGACGTGTGGGCGGCGTACCTGCGGGCCAAGAAGGCCGCCGAGGACGACGTCGCCGCGCGGGACCTCGACGTGACGGTGCTGCGGCCCGGCCGCCTCACCGACGACGAACCCGCAGGCCGCATCACCCTGGCCCGGCACGTCGAAGCCGGCGCGATCAGCCGCGCCGACGTGGCCCGGGTGCTGCTCGCCCTGCTGTACGCCCCGGCCACCGCCGGGCACACCCTGGAACTCGTCGGCGGAGACACCCCCATCGCCGACGCGATCGCAGCCGTCGCCGCCTGACACCCGCCGGCGCGTCCCGGCCCGCCGTGAACACGGGCCGGGACGCCGCTCAACGCTGGTGCCGCGACAACGCCGGCTGCGGCGCGGTCCCGCCGCCCTGCGGCAACTCCCGGGCGATCCGCTCCATCGTGCGCGACAACTGCTCACTACCATCGTCGAGGTGCCGGGCCGCCGCCTGCATGTGCGAAATCATCATCTCGCCGAAGATCCGCAACGCCTCACGCGTCGCCACCGAGTCGTCGAAGCCGCTCCCCGCGGTACTGCGGTACTCCGTCACCGCCCGCTCGGCCTCCCGCTTCGCCTCCTCCGCCGCCGCCCGCATGTAACTCTCGTACTGGGTACGGGCGTACTCGGCGACCCGGCGGGCATAGTCGTGGGCCTGCGCGATGATCTGCTCGGCCTCCCGCTGCGCCGCCGACAACAGGTTGACCTCCTTCGCCGCCGGCGCCACCGCCGCCTCCGTGCTCGGGATCACCCCGTGCCGGTGCAGCTCCAGATGGTCGTTGAGCCGCTCGTTCTCCGCCCGCAGGTTCGCCACCTGCGCCGCCAGCAGATCCAGCTCGTCGGCCACCTGCAACCGGAACCGGTCCACATCGGTCTGGTCGTAGCCGCGCCGCGTGAACGCCGCCGACCCGAACTCCCACCGCCGGACCCGGTCCGAGGTCAACCGCACCTGCACCGGACCGGACACCTGCTGCGCGTCGTAACTGCTGATCGGACCCGCGCTCACCGGCTCACCTCCGACTCGTCAGCCCCCGTCATCGTCCGCCACGCCGGGCCGTACCAGTGCTTGCCGTAACCCTCGTGGTGCACCTGGCCCGGCTGGAACCCGGCACCGGTCAACGCCGCCACCGAATGACCCACCATCTCGTCCGAGCCGCACACGTACACGTGCCGCGACCGCCAGTCCCCGTCGGCCAGCACCCGGTCGGCGATGCGCACCGACTCGCCCGGCCGGGCCGGATCCGCACCGGCCACGTACGACACCCGCAGCCACGGATGCGTCGCCGCCAGCTTGTCGATCGCCTCGCTGTCGTAGAACTCCGTCCGCGAACGGGCACCCACGTACAGGTCCACCCGCCGGCCCGAACCCTCCGCCGCGACCTGCTCCACCAGCGCCTTCACCGGCGCCCAGCCGGTCCCACCGGCCAGCAGCAGCAGATCCGACGACCCGGCCTGCCACAACGTCAACCGGTCGCCCACCGGCGACGCCAGGTGGATCTGGTCACCGGCCGCGCACCCGTACACCAGACGCGACGACACCACACCACCCGGCGCGGCCCGCACGTGCAGCTCCACCGTGCCGTCCGGACGCGGCGCGTTCGCCGGCGAGTAGTACCGCCACGACCGCACCGCCGGATGCGACACCCCGATCGACTGGCCGGGCGTGAACGGCAACAGATACTGCGGGCGTACGGTCAGCACCGCCACGTCGAACGTGCGCTGCTCGTGGGTCAGCACCTCCGCCACCCACCACGGCGGCGACTTCGACTCCGCGGCCTGCGCACCCTCGGTCATCACCTGCGCGACGAGCCCGTACGCGGCGGTCCAGTCAGCCGCCAGCTCCTCGGTCCACGCCTCACCGCAGAAGTGCCGCAACGTCGCCAGCAGCGCCTCACCGACCGCCGGGTAGTGCTCGGCGCGCACCGCGAACTTCCGGTGATCCGCGCCGAGGTCCCGCAGGAACCCGACCAGCCGGTCCACCTGGTCCACGTGGGACACCACATGCCCCAGCGCGGCCACCAGACGGTCCCGCTGCCCGGCCATGTTCGTGGGGAACATCTGCCGGGTCTCCGGATGCGCCAGGAACAGCGTCGAATAGAAGTAGAGCGGCACCTGGTCGCCGTGCGCGGCGACCAGGGACCAGCTCTGCTTGAGCCGTGCGACGTCCACGCTCAGGCGTCCCCCGCCGACACGACCTGCTCCCGCACCTGCCCGAGCACGACCTGCACGTCGGCGATCACGTCCGCGGGCACGCCCAGCTCCACCAGCGTCGCGGTCAGATGCTCACCGACCTTCGCGTAGTGCTCACCGGTGATGTTCAGCGGCTGGTGCGCCTCCTCCAGGCCACGGCCCGCGTACTCGTTGGGACCGCCGAGCACGACCGCCAGCATCAGCGCCAGGTGCCGCCGCTGCTCCACCATGTCCACGTCGGCGAAGTAGCCGGCCAGATCCGGATCGGCCAGCACCTTGTCGTAGAACAGCTCCACCGCGGCCTTCACCGCGGCCGCGCCGCCGATGCGCTCGTAGTGGGAGATCGGGGTGGTCTCGCTCGTCACCGTCATGCTCGGTCCTTCCACAAGGGGTCCGCGGGCAGCGCCGCGGCAGGGGCTCGCCGTCCGGCGCGGCGTCACACAGCGTTCCGCCGTGACGTCGACACGCCGACGACCGGAACGGACCATAGCGCGCCCGCAACGACACTTCACGCCGACCCTGTCCTGATCCCGAGAACTGTCAATCACGGACAGTCAGCAACGCGACCCGAGTCGGTGGACGCACCGCAGCCGGTCACACACAGGCCGTAAACATGCACGACGTACCGTCCTTTTCGGACATCACGCTCACACGTGCCGTGGCCTGCGCCGACCCTCACCCGGACCGGTCCACACCGTCCGATCACCTCAGCCCACAGGCGAGGACCACACCCCGTCACCAAAACACGAATCGCGCCACACCCTTTTTCGGGCGCGGCGCGATCCCGTCAACGAGACGCGACGCAGGTCACCCGGCCCGGCGCCGCGCCCGGCGCGCCGCCAGCTCGTCACCCACCGACTCCGAGTCCGACTCCGGCTCCACCGCCGGCACGGCCGGCTCCTGCCCACCCACCGGCTCCGCCGGCAGATGCGACAACGAACCCTGGATCTCCTTGAACGCGCCACCGATCGCGATGCCGAACACCCCCTGGCCGCCCTGCAACAGGTCGACCACCTCCTCCGGCGACCGGCACTCGTACACGGTCGTCCCGTCGGAGATCAACGTGATGCCCGCCAGATCGTCCACCCCACGCGACCGCAACGCCTCGATCGCCTTGCGGATGTTCTGCAACGACACCCCGGCGTCCAGCAGCCGCTTCACGACCTTCAACACCACCAGGTCGCGGAACGAGTACAACCGCGACGTCCCCGAACCAGACGCGTCGCGGACACTCGGTACCACCAGCGCCGTACGCGCCCAGTAGTCCAACTGCCGGTAACTGATCCCCACCGCCGAACACGCGGTCACACCCCGGTAGCCGACCTCGCCGTCACCGGCCGGATCGGCCCCCACACCCGCCTGCTGTTCCGCACCCGGACCAGGATCCCGTGGCTCGTGCATCCGGACCAACCTCCCCGCGCCCGTGGCGGTGCCGCGCCGACTCCCCGTACGCGCACCCCTCGACACGGCAACCCTAACGCCGCCCCCCGGACTTCACCCGCAGAAGACACCGCGACACGCCGCGCCACCACCCGGCAACAAAAACACACGGCGGCCGGCCGCCACCTGCCGTGACAACCACCGCCGCGCCGACCCCGGCCACCCGGCCGGGACACCTCAACCCGCGAAGTCCTCCGGACGCACCTGCTCCAGGAACTCCCGGAACTTCTCCACCTCGTCCTCCTGCTCGTCCGGGATCACGATCCCCGCCTCACTGAGGACCTGCTCCGCACAACGAATCGGAGCACCCACCCGCAACGCCAACGCGATGGAGTCACTCGGCCGCGCCGACACCCGCACACCGTCACCGAGGAGCAGATCCGCGTAGAACACGTTCTCCTTCAACTCGGTGATCTCCACCGCCCGCAACGGCGCCTGCAACGCCGTCAGCACATCCCGCAGAAGATCGTGCGTCAACGGCCGGGCCGGCTTGACCCCCTGCTGCTCGTAAGCGATCGCCGTCGCCTCGACCGCGCCGATCCAGATCGGCAGATAGCGGTCCCCCTCGACCTCCCGCAGCAGGACGATCGGCTGGTTGCTCGGCAACTCCACCCGAACTCCGACCACGCTCAGCTCGCGCACCGCCGCCTCCGTGTCGTCGTCACCATGCACCGCGCCCTTCCCTGCACGGTACACGGACCAGGACACGGGAGTCCCACGCGCTACGTGCACCACGCCTCGCCGGACGGGCATACCCCGGCAAGCCTACGACACGCTCCGCCGACCAGATCTTTCCGCGCCCACCCACGACGAAGGGCCGGGCGCACACCGCACCCGGCCCCTCGCACCGACCTCACCGGCCCAACGTCGACCGCAGCCCCACCCGCACCAACGCCGCGTGCAACCGCTGCGACAACGCCAGCAACTCCCGCGCCGTCTCCGCCGCCCGGGCCCGCGCCGCCGGATCGCTCTGCCGCGCCAACGGCGCCACCAACTGCGCGAACAACCCGACCTCACGATCCGCCGCCGACCGGTACGCCCGCAGATGCCGAGGCTCCAGCCCGTACGCCGCCAGACCCGCCACCGCACTCGCGATGATCAACGCGTCCGCGTCGTACCACCCCGGCGGATCCGACACCAGCACACCCAGCCGCTCCAACTCCGCGAGCGTCGACTCGTCCACACCACTACGAGCGATCAGACCCGCCCGGTCCAGCCGCACCTCCGACGACTCGACCGACTCCACCGGCTCCCGGCCCGGAACCTCACCACCCGGACCCACAGCCACCAGATTCGGCCGCCCCCGCCCCGGCGACGGACCAGACCCGTCCCACTGGGCCAACTGCTCCCGGATCACCCGCAACGGCAGGTACTGATCCCGCTGCGCGGTCAACACGAACCGCAACCGCGCCACATCGTCCCAGCCGTACTTCCGATAACCCGCCGGCGTCCGCTGCGGCTCCACCAGGCCCTCGGCCTCCAGGAACCGCAACTTCGAGATCGTGACGTCCGGAAACTCCGGCCGCAACTGCGCCAGCACCTCGCCGATACTCATCAGCGCAGGCGCCCGCGCCGCCCCGGACGGCGTCGAAGCCGCAGGCTCGTTCACCCCCGGCCGGCCTCCTCCTCCGGGCGCGGACCGGCGATGAACACCACCCGGAACTTGCCGATCTGCACCTCGTCACCGTTGCTCAGCGTCGCCGCCTCGACCCGCTCACGATTCACGTACGTGCCGTTCAGGCTGCCCACATCCCGCACCGTGAACGTCCCACCGTCACGGTGGAACTCCGCGTGCCGACGCGACACCGTCACGTCGTCCAGGAAGATGTCACTGTCCGGGTGCCGCCCACTCGTCGTCACATCGTGGTCCAACAGGAACCGGGCACCCGCATTCGGACCCCGGCGAACCACCAGCAACGCCATACCCGGCGGCAACGAGCCGGACATCCGGCTCGGCACCACATCGGTGTCCGGGCCCTCCAGCACTTCGTCGAGCGAGCCGAGATTGAGCGTCGAAGTGACGTCGAGCGGGGGGAACTCGTCGTCTGGGCGCGTCATGGGACCACCTCACGGATCTGTTCGGTCGGCGTCAGGGAATGGCGGGTCTGGCCGCCGGGCAACACCACACCCGGCGGCTGGCTCCCCGTGCCCGGGAAGGCGCATTCCGCAACGCTCAAACTATTGGTTCTCGGTCGACTGGGCGAGCCTAGCCAGCGCCGAAATGCAGGGCAACCGGACGCGCGGAACCTCGCCGCCGCCCGGAACAGCACGAACTCAGCTCTCGGTGAGCTCGCGGTACGCATCGGCGGTCAGCAGACCCTCGACCGCCGCCGGATCGTCCGGAGTGATCTCCACCAACCACCCCGCACCGTACGGATCCGTATTGATCACCTCAGGGGTGTCGGCCAACGCCTCGTTGCGCGCCGCCACCGTGCCGCTCAACGGCGCGTAGATCTCCGACACGCTCTTCGTCGACTCGATCTCGCCCAGCGACTCACCCGCCGCCACCACCGCACCCGGCTCCGGCAGCTGAACGAACACGATGTCACCCAGGGCGTCCTGCGCGAAGTGCGTGATACCGACGCGGACGACACCACCGTCACCACCGACCACCCACTCGTGCTCGGCGGTGTACCGCAGATCCTCAGGAATCACCAACTGCGTCCTTCGTCATCGGTGCACCGGAGAAACCGGCGCGGCCGCGACCGGTCACGAGACCGGCCGGGCGTGGTCCAGCTTGATCGGCGCGTGCAGCTGCGAAACCTCCACAACCTCACGATCCTCGGAGGTCACGTTACCGCCGCCGTCCCGCACCGATGCGACCACCCCGCCGGGAATGTTCAACGCCGTACGCATCGTCGCCGGATCACCGATCACCATGATCGTGAACGGACCCGTCAACCGCCGCCCGTCCACCACCAGCGCACCGTCGGGCCCGTCCACGAAATACGTCGACGCGATGATCCGCGCCGCCGTACCGTCCGTGCCCTGGATCTGCATCGCCTCCGCGCCCGCACCCCGCAGCTCCTGCACCGCGTCCAGGATCCGCGTCGACGACACCGCCTTCGCCGGCCCCGAGAACCGCACCTCAAGACCCGGACCCACCGCCGGCAACGTACCCGCCAGGATGCCCAGCTCGTCCGCCCGCCGCGTCGCCTCCTCCAGCGCCGCCTGCCGACCCTGCTCACCCGACCGCAGCTGCCGCTGGCTCTCCTCCAGCAACTCGATCTCCTGGCGCAGCCGCCGCTCCCGCGAATCCAGATCCGACGAGATCCGCACCAGGTCCTCCTCCCGCGTCGCCGCGAGCGTCGGATCCGTCGACGTCGTCTTGAACTGCACCACCAGCGTGAAACCCAGCAACGCCAGCAACACCGCGATCATCGCGCCCGCCGACGAGAACCGCCGCGCCGCCGACGGCGCACCGGCACCGGCCGCCGCACCCGGCTCCGGCTCGGACTCCGGCACCGCCTCCCGCTCCGCGGGCTCCGCCGCCTCGTCCGGCACCGGCTCCACCGGCGCCAACGGGCTCAACTCGTCCGGATCGGGCGCGTCCGGGCGCGGATCCGGCTCACCCGCCGGACCCGACGGCCGCGCCGGCTCCCCCGGCCGCGGCCACCCGGTACCCGTCTCCCTGTGTTCCTCGCTCATCGCCACAAACCTACGCCCGGAACAGGTGCCGGCGGATCGCCGCCACATTTCCGAAGATGCGCACCCCGAGCACGACCACCACACCGGTCGACAACTGACCGCCCACGCCCAACTGGTCACCCAGGTACACGATCAGACCCGCCACCAGCACGTTCGAGATGAACGACACCACGAACTGCTTGTCGTCGAAGATCCGGTCCAGCTTCGCCCGCACCCCACCGAACACCGCGTCCAACGCGGCCACCACAGCGATCGGCAGATACGGCTGCAACGCCGCCGGCACCGTGGGGTCCAGATACACCCCGAGCACCACACCGGCGAGCAACGCCAGCACCGCGATCATCGGCCACCTCCCGAGGGGCTGGAAGAACCACCCGGGCCGGACGACCCGGGACTCGACGAACCGGCGCCACCCGAACCCGACGGGCGCGCGCTCCCGCTCGGACCCGGGCTCGCCGGAGGCTCGGCGTAGCGTAGCCGCGGCTGCGGCGCCGCCGGCAAGGTGAGGTCGTCGACCCGCTTCACCCCGAACGACAGACCCGTCGTCCGCGCCACCTCACGCATCAACGCCGCCGCCCGGCTCTCGTCGAACCGGTCCCGCATCGACCTCGGCCCGATCGCCTGCACCTCGTACGGGCCCGTCACCGGCCGGTAGTCCACCAGGATCGCCTCACCCGCCGAACGGATCGTCGACGTCGCCGTCAACCGCTGCCCGTTCACCGCCACCGCCTCGGCGCCCGCCGCCCACAACGCGTTCGCGACCTTCTGCAGATCCGAATACAGCACCCGGGACGGGCCCGCGTCCCCGCCGGTCACCCCGTCCTGGTCCGCCGCCGCGTCGGCCAGCCGCACCACCACGCCGTCCCCCCGCACCCGGGCCAGGCCGGTGCCCGCCTCCAGCGTGCGCAACCGGGACGCCTGCGAACCGCTCAACGCCGCGTCCCGCTGCCGGCCGACCTCCTCACGCAACTGCTCGGCGCGCTCGGTCAACCGGTCGGTCTCCGCCTCCCGCCCCTTGATCTCGGCGACCAGACCCGCCCGCGCCGTCGCGCGGCTCGGCTCCTCCGCCACCGTCTCCCGGTACGCCACCGCGAACAGGAAACCGATCAGCGCCAGCACCACCAGGCTCACCGGCCGGCCCAGCACCTCCCGCAGCCGCGACATGGAGCC
This sequence comes from Micromonospora sp. CNZ297, assembly GCF_007827625.1. Classification (NCBI taxonomy): domain Bacteria; kingdom Bacillati; phylum Actinomycetota; class Actinomycetes; order Micromonosporales; family Micromonosporaceae; genus Micromonospora; species Micromonospora sp. CNZ297. Next base: position 40,566 of record NZ_VISU01000013.1, read on the forward strand.
CGTCGCCCGGCGCGCCGCCGCGTCCCCGTACCCCGGGTCCAGCGGATTGCGGAACAGCTCGGTCAGGAAGTCCGGGGCGTACACCCGGGTCGACGGGTCGCGTTCCTTGTCCCCGTCCCGTGACGGCGTCGTCATGCCGCCGCCTCCGTACGCCGCGCCCGCATGGCCCGCACGAGGCGGCTCGCCTGCACCACGTACATCGCGCCGGCGACCCAGTAGAGGACCAGGCCCCACCAGGCCAGGCCCCAGCCGATCGCGCCTGCGGCGGTGCCGGCGTCCGGCACCGCGTCGGCCAGCAGCAGGATGGGGAACGCCGCCAGGAGCAGGAACGTCGCGGTCTTGCCCACGTAGTGCACCGGCGGCGGGCCGTAGCCGTACCGGCGCAGCACCCCGAGGGACACCAGCAGGAGCAGCTCCCGGGCCAGCAGCGCGCCGGTGAACTGCCAGGGCACCACCTCGCGGGCGGTGAACGCGAGCAGCGTGGCGAGGATGTAGAGGCGGTCGGCCAGCGGGTCGAGCAGCTCCCCGAGCCGGCTCACCTGGCCCAGGCGGCGGGCGATCCAGCCGTCCACCCAGTCGCTGGTGCCGCCCACGGCGAGCACCGCGATGGCGGCGACGTCGGCCCGCACGACGAGGAACAGGTAGAGGAAGATCGGTACGCCGACGAGCCGGACGAAACTGATCAGGTTGGGCAGCGTGAGGACGCGGTCTCCCACGACCGTGGCGGTCCCGGAATCCGGTTGCTCCGCTGGAGCCGGCCGACGCGACACCGAACCCTCCCTTCGCAGCACGGTCCGGCAGCCGGATGAACGGCCGCTGGAGGGACGTGCGCGTTGCCGGCCGGTCAGACGCCGGCGCCCTCTGTGATCCCGGTCTGGGACCTCCCCGACGCGGCCCGCCCTCGTGGTGATCACGGGCCGCCCAGTTGCGCTGCCACTATATCGGGCTCGCCGCTCTCGCCCGGTGGCCCGCTGCGTCGTTGCTCAGTGGTGTCACGGTGGTGACCGTCACAACCGCTAAGGCATCCTAGGACACTAGTTGAGCGGTGGGACGCAGGGCGGACATCGGTGCGAGGGATCAGGCGGTACGGGCGGTCGAGTCCGAGCCGGCCTGCGGGGCGGTGGCCGCCGCGGCCTGGCTGAACGCCACCAGCGCCAGCAGCAGCTCGTGCTGCACCCGGTTGGGCATCCGGTCGAGCACGGCCTGCACCGCCCGGTGCCGTCTCTCCTGGAGGTCGCGCAGCAGCGTATCGGCGGCAGCGGTCGGGATCAGCCGCACCTCCCGCCGGTCGCGCGGGTCCGCCACCCGGCGCAGCAGGCCGACCGCCTCCAGACGGTCGCACAACCGGCTCGCCGACGAGGGGACCACGTCCAGCAGCTCGGCCAGCCGGTTCACGTTGGTGTCCGGATGCGACACGATCAGCGACAGCACCCGCAGCTGGGTGGGCGAGACGCCGACGGTGTGCCGGGACGTCGCCGAGTCGAGCACACCGATGAGCGCCTCCGCAGCCGATTCGATGGCCGCGGCAAGATTCGGAGGTCGCTCCACTCGCCGTCCCCTGCGATCGTCCCGCTCGTGTTCGCTCCGCAGCCCCGGTCACTGCCCCGTCACGTCGCCGGACCGGCTGGGGCCGCGCCAGTCCAGGCAGACGACGACCGCGTCGTCGCGGAGATCCGCGTCGGCATGGTACGCGTGCAGTTCGCGCATCACCGTACCAACTGCCTCGGTCGCCGGCTGCAGCCGAGTCGACCGCATCGCACGCGCCATGGCCCGGACGCCGTACGGCTCCTGCTCGTCGGGCTCCGCCGCGTACACCCCGTCGCTGACGACGAAGAGGCGATCGCCCGGCTCCAGAGTGAACTCCTGCACGTCGTAGCGCGTCTCGGCGAACATGCCCAGCGGCAGCTGCTGCTCCAGCGCGATCGGCGTGACGCGGCCCCCACGCAGCCGCAGCAGTTGCGGTGAGCCGGCGTCGACCACGCGCATCACGCCCCGGCGGCTGTCCAGCTCCAGCAGGAGCGTGGCCACGTGCCGGTCGCCCCGGTGCTGGTAGTAGATGGTGTCCGAGGCCAGCTCCGCCTGCTCCACCAGGCTGCCGCCCGAACGCCTGGCGTTGCGCATGGCGTTCACCGTCATCGCCGTGAGCATCGACGCGGCCAGCCCGCTGCCGGTGCCGTTGAGCACGGTGAGGGTGAGCCGGTCGCCGTCCACCGACCAGTCGAAGTGGTCACCGCCCACGGTGTACGCCGGTTCGAGTTGCCCGGCGAGCAGCGCGTCACCGAGCCGTACGCTGCGCCCCGGCAGCAGGTCCCACTGCATCTCGGCAGCCATGCTCAGCCGCTCCCGCCGCCGGGCGCGCCGGTAGCGGTCGGTCTCCCGGTCGGCCGCCCGGATCGCCACTGCCAGTTCCCCGGCGGCGTCGCGCGCGGCCTCCACAGTGGCCACGTCCGGGTCGCCGGGCAGCTCCACCATCAGCACGCCGAGCCGCTCCCCCCACACCGACAGCGGCAGGTAGGCGCGGCAGCGGCCGTCCTCGACGATGTCCAGCACCGGCTCCTGGCTGCTGAAACAGCGCTGCGCGACGCTGTGGGCCAGCAGCGGGCCGCCGTCGGGCACGTCCGGGTCGAGCACCGGCCAGAGTCCGCTGGCGCGGTAGTCGGCGACGAACACCTCCGCCCGCGCGGCCCCGAGCGTCTGGCGCAGCACCGCGTCCGCGGTCTCCGCCAGTTGGTCGGGTGGCGCCGTGCGCAGGGCACGTGACACCGATCCGGACGCCTCCGGCATGCTCATCCTCCGATGACGACTATTGCTACAGGGCAAACATCATACGAAGGCCGCCAGACGGCGAACGCCCCGCCTCGGCCGGGCGTGACGGGACCGGCTCAGCCGGCCGTGCGGAACGCCAGCGCGCCGTGGAACGCGTCCGGCACCGGCTCGGGCTCACCGGCCGGCCGCCACCGCGCCACCGGCACGATGCCGTCGCCGGTCGGCTGCCAGCGGCCCAGCAGCGGCGCGAACCGCTCGGGCGCCCGCATCCGGAACGCCGGGCCCATCATGGCCAGCGCCTCGGGGTGCCCGGCCAGCTCCTCGGTGTCGAAGTCGATCGCCAGCCGGCTGCCCGGCGCCACCGCCTGGTACAGCTCGTCGAGCGTACGGGCGAGCGTGTCGTCGTCCAGGAACGCCGCCAGCCCGAGGAAGACCACACCCACCGGCCGTCTCCCCCAGCCCGGCACGAACCGGTGCAGCTGCGCCCGGTCGACGGTACCGATGTCGGTGGCGTCGCCGTAGCCGTACCCGGCCCGGTCGCTGCCGGCGAGCAGGCTCCGGCCCAGGCGGACCGTCTCCGGGTCCACGTCGGTGTAGAGCACTGTCGCCTCCGGTGCGACCTCGTGCACGTTGCCGCAGGTGGGCACACCCGCGCCGAAGACCAGGAAGCCGTCGATCCCGTCGGCGGCCATCGCCTGCACGGTGCGGCCGAGGAAACCACGCAGCGACCGGAAGATCGCCGCGCAGGGCCCGTACGCCGCCTCGAAAGCGGCGGCCGCGGCGACGTCCACCGGACGGTGGTGCCGGCCGCCGAGCCAGTAGTCGATCATGCGGGCGGTGCTCGGTCCGTCCGGCTGATCCATCGACGGGGCTCCCTCCCCTGGGTGCTGCACGCCAGCGTACCCACCGGGCGACCCCGGCGGTATCGCCCCGGGCCGCCCACCCGGGCCGCGATACTGGCCGCGGGGGCGCCGGCCACGAGGAGGTACGGGTGAACTCGGCGAACGGGGCCGCGGTGGTGGTCGGGGTGGACGGCTCCGAACCCGCGACACGGGCGGTGCGTCTGGCGGCCCGGGAGGCGCGGCGGCGCAACCGCCCGCTGCGGGTGGTGCACGGTTTCATCTGGCCGCTGCTGCGCGTGCCGGTCTCCGCGCCGGCCGGGTCACCACCCGGTGCCGGGTTGCGCAACCAGGCCGAGCAACTGGTCTCCGACGCGGTCGCGGCGGCCGAGGCGGAGTCGCCCGGCCTGCGCATCACCGGCGAGATCATCGACGGGGAGGCCGCCGCGGTGCTGCTCGGCGAGTCCCCCACCGCCGCCCTGATCGTCCTCGGCGACCGGGGACTGGGCGGATTCGCCGCGCTCGTGGTCGGGTCGGTCGCGGTGCAGGTCGCCTCGTACGCCGACTGCCCGGTGCTGATCGCGCGCGGCACCGCCCGCGCGGACGGCCCGGTCGTGGTCGGCGTGGACGGCTCCACGCTGTCGCGCGCCGCCGTCGAGTTCGCCGCCGAGACCGCGTCCGCGTGGGGCGCGCCGCTGCACGTGGTGCACGCCCGCCCCGCCCCGCCCGGGCGCAAGGGCGGGGCCGAGGAGGACGAGCGGGTGCTCACCGAGGCGGTCGACGGGATCGGCGAACGGTGGCCGGACCTGCCGGTGCACGCCGAGACGGTACGCGCCAAACCGGTCGCGGCACTGACCACGGCGTCAGCCGGGGCTCAACTGGTCGTGGTGGGCCGGCAGGGCCGGGGCGAGCTGGGCGGGCTGCTGCTCGGCTCGGTCAGCCAGGGGATCCTGCACCGCGCCGCCTGCCCGGTCGCGGTGGTCCGCGCCTCCGACTGAACGGCGTCCGGCGCGCCCGGCTGAGCGGTGGTCCACACCCCCGCTTGAGCGGCGCTCCAGCCGGGCGGGGATGCGCCCGCAACGGTTGGTCCCGGCCCGGGCGGGTAGACGCCTACGGTCAGCCGACAGCGATCCGGAGGAGGCCGAGATGCCAGGACCACGGCCGGGCAGCAACGCGTACGACAAGCAGCGAGCACGCCTTCGCGACCTCGTCGAACAGTCCGGACGGGCGTCGGACAAGGAGGCGAACCAGGTCGCCAACCGGATCCTCCAGGACGACCGGGGGCAACGCGGTGTGGTCCGGGGCGAACGGACCTACGGCCCCAAGGGCAACCGGGAACCGGGTGACCCGAAGTGAGGACGGCAGCGGTTGTCGACGGCGCCATCGCGGGCGCCGTCGGCAGCGCCGTCCTCAACGCGGTCTCGTACCTCGACATGGCGTTGCGGGCCCGGCCGGCCAGCAGCACCCCGGAATCGGTCGCCGGACGGCTCGCCGACGTCACACACGTCGACCTGGGCCCCGGCGACGAGGCGGAGAACCGCCGCTCCGGTCTGGGGCCGTTGCTCGGGTACGCCACCGGCATCGCCGCGGGGGCCGCGTTCGGTCTGCTCGCCGCGCGCCGGCGAATCCCGTTGCCGCTGGCCACAGTGGTGCTCGGCGGCGGGGTGATGGCCACCTCCGACGGCTCGATGACGGTGCTCGGCGTGACCGACCCGCGTACCTGGCGGCGCAGCGACTGGGTCTCCGACCTGATCCCGCACCTCGCGTACGGGCTGTCGGCCGCAGCCACCTGGCGGCGGCTGCGGCCGACGTCGGCCCGCGGCTAGCTCTCGTCGTCGGCGACCGGCTCACCGGCCGGGCCGTACGGCGACACCTGTCCCTTGGGGACCGGGCGTCCCGCGTCGCCGTTCGACGTGCCCCGGCCTCGCGAACGGCTGCCCGCCTGGGTAGCCGTCTTGCGGCTGTCCTGGCTGGTGGCGCCGAGGTCGTTCCGGCGCAGTTCCTCCTGCTGCGGCTTGACCACGGGTCTCTCCTTCCCGGTGGAGCACACGGCCGTCGACCGCGCACCCGACCCGCGTACCCGCCGCCGCCCGGCGCATTCCGGATCGGCCCGGGGGTCTGGCCGGGGCCGGGGCGGGTAAGCCGGACGGATGCCAGACGATCGCAACGTCGCGCGCGCCCTGCTGGAACGGCAGAACCGCACATACGCGGAGGAGGCCGGCATCGCCCTCGCGGACCGGCCCGGCCCGCTGTACCAGTTGCTGGTGCTCACCACGCTGCTGAGCACCCGGATCCGGGCCTCGGTGGCGGTGGCCGCCGCCCGGGAGCTGTTCGCCGCCGGCTACCGCACCCCGCAGGCGATGGAGGCGGCGAGATGGCAGGACCGGGTCGACGCGCTGGGCCGGGGCCACTACCGGCGCTACGACGAGCGGACCGCCACCATGCTCGGCACCGGCGCCCGGCTCTGCCTGGACCGCTGGCACGGCGACCTGCGCCGGCTGCACAAGGAGGCCGGCGCCGACCGGGCCGTGCTGCGCCGGCTGCTCACCGAGTTCCCCGGCATCGGCCCCACCGGTGCGGACATCTTCCTGCGGGAGGCGCAGTCGGTGTGGCCGGACGTGCGCCCGTACGCCGACCGGCGCACGCTCGCCGGGGCGCGGCGGCTGGGCCTGCCGGCGAGCCCCGGTGACCTGGTCGGGCTGGTCGGCGAGGCCGACTTCGGCCGGCTGGCGTCGGCGCTGGTGCGGGTGGCCCTGGGCGAGGAGTCGGCGGGCGAGGTGAGTCGCAGCGCCGCCACGGCCCACTGAGGGTCGCTACTTGGCCGGGCCGGGCTTGGTCAGGTTCCAGGCCAGCAGCGAGGCGAGCAGCGCGAGCAGCACCACGCCACCGGAGACGCCACCCTCCTCGCCGCTGCCACGGCTTCCGGAGAAGCCGAAGTAGATCACGGCCAGTCCGGCCAGCACGGTGACGAACGTACGCAGTCCTCGGTCCTTCACGCCCGGACCGTACGACCGGCGACGCGGCCCGGGACGGGTATCGGGCGGTTGTCCCCCGTCCGGGTGTCAGTCCGGCGTGCGGCCGACAGCGGGGCCGCGCAGCCGGACCCGGCGGATCGCCCGCCCCGCCACCTCGACCACCTCGACGGTGAGGCCGGGCAGCCGCACCCGCTCCCCCGGCCCCTCGGGGAGCCGGCCCAGGCCGGCCAGCACCAGCCCGGCCACCGTGGTGTACTCCCGGGACAACGGGAACGTCACGCGGACGCCCACGTCGGGCAGGTCGTGCAGCGGGAAGTCGCCCGGCAGCAGCAGCGCGCCGTCCGGCTCCCGCACGGCGCGGCGCACGTCCCGGTCGGTCTCGTCGTACAGCTCGCCGACCACCTCCTCGAGCAGGTCCTCCATGGTGACCAGGCCGTCCACGCCGCCGTACTCGTCGACCACCAGGGCGAGCTGCTCGTGCCGCTGGCGCAGCTGCCGCATCGCGTCGGCCACCGGCAGCGTGCCCGGCAGCAGCACCGGCGGGCGGGCCCGGTCGCCGACGAGCGCGCCGTCGGCGTCCACCAGGTCACGGATGTGCACGGTGCCGCGTACGTCGTCGAGCCCGCCGGGTCCGATCACCGGCGCCCGGGACCGGCCGCCGGCCGCCAGCCGGCGCATCGCCTCCGCCGCGGGCAGGTCGGCGGGCAGAGTGGTCACGTCGCGGCGCGCGACGAGGATCTCCCGCAGCGTACGGCCGGCGATGTCGAACGCCCCGGCGAGGATCTCCCGCTGCTGGGCGGACAGGCCGCGCTGGCTGACCAGCATCTCCCGCAGTTCCTCCTCGGTCACCTCCTCCCGGCTGGCGCGCGGGTCGCCGCCGGCGAGCCGGACCAGCAGGTCGGTGGAGCGGCCGAGCAGCCACACCGCCGGCCGGGACAGCCGGGCGAGCAGGTCCAGCGGCCCGGCGCTGACCAACGCCCACCGCTCCGCCGTCTGCATGGCCAGCCGCTTGGGTGCCAGCTCCCCCACCACGAGCGTGAGGAACGTCAGCAGCAGTGTCACCAGGAACACCGCCACCGGGCGGGCGGCCGCGCCCAGGAAACCCAGCGGGCCGACCAGCGGCTCGGCCAGCGTCACGGCGGCGGCGGCCGAGGCGAGGAACCCGGCGAGCGTGATGCCGAGCTGGATGGTGGCCAGGTAGCGGTTCGGTTCGCGGGTGAGGCGGCTCAGCCGCGCCCCGGCCCGCCCGGACCGCGCCAGCCGGCGCAACTGCCCCTCCCGCAGGCTCACCAGCGCCATCTCGCTGCCGGACAGGGCGGCGTTGATCAGGATCAGCACCAGCACCAGCGCGACCTGCACGCCCATCAGTCGGTCTCCAGGTCGTCCAGTGAGATCGCGTGGGTCATCAGCCAGCGGGCCAGCGCGGCCATCCCGAACAGCCACAGCGGCGCCGACTCGGTGGGGCCGTTCGTGGCGAAGATCGCGAAGCGCAGGTCCGGGGCCCGGTACGCCTCGATCCGCCACTTGTGGTTCTTGTCCCGCCAGACCGCGGAAGGGTCCATGGCGCCACGGTAGGTGACCGGCGTGGGCCGGTGGCACCGGTTGGCTCAGCCCGGCGGGCGGACCACCTCGCGGGCGTCGTCAGGGAGCCGCCGGGTGGCGCCGCGCCGGTCCAGCAGTTCCAGCAGCGGCACCGCCACCCGGCGGGTGGTGCCGAGCGCCTGCCGGGCGGCGCTGAGCGTGAACGGCTGCGGCAGCCCGGCGAGCACGCGTACCGCGTCGTCCGGGGCGCCCGGCAGCAGCACCACGTTCTCGGCCAGCTTCAGCAACGCGCCGGCGCGTACCGCGGCGCCGATCTCGCGGGGCCCGAGCCCGAGGTCGGCCAGGTGGTGCGCCTCGGGGGCCTGGAACGGCCGGTCGCCGTACTCGGCCCGGACCCGGTCCACCGCCCGGGCCACCGGGTCCGGCAGAGTCCCCTGCGGGGCGGCGGTGACCAGACCGTCGCGCAGTCGCAGCGGCGGGCGCAGCAGCGCCGTGACCAGAGCACGCTCGGGCAGGTCGAGCCGGTGCCGCAGCACGTCGACCGGTACGCCCGCGGCGAGCGGATGCTCGGCGGCGTACCGGGCCACCTCCTCGGTGAGGCGACGACCCAGGTCCCGCCAGTGCTCCGGGTCGGCCAGCCACTGCCCGGCCACCGGCGTCGCGGTCGGCGGCACGCCCATCCGGGTCAGGTCACCGGCGCGGACCAGCCGTCGCCGGCGCAGTTCCCCGGCCAGGTCCGGCCGCCCGTCCAGGCCGGCCAGCACCGCCGTGCGGGCGGCCGCCGCGCCCCGGCGGCGCAACGGCGGCGGGTCCACGTCCAGCACCGTCACGCCGCCCGCGACGTGGTGCCGGCCGGGGTCGCGCAGCAGCGCCCGGTCCCCGATCAGCAGCGGCAGCGGGCGGGCCAGGCGCAGCCGTACCGTGTCCGGGCCCAGCGGCCGGACCTGGGCGGGCACCGCCGCAGAGCCCACGTGCAGGGTGAGCGTGGCCGGCAGGTCGGCGGCCGGATCGCCGGACAGCCGCACGTCGAGCAGGTCGGTACGCCCGAACCGGCCGGGCGTGAGCAGCGCGTCGCCGCGCCCGACCCGGTCGCGGGACAGCCCGCGCAGGTTCACCGCGACCCGGGCCACCGCCTCGACCTCGGTCCGGGCCGTGCCGAGCGAGTGCAGTCCGCGTACCCGCACCGCCTCGCCGGTGGCGGCCAGCTCCAGCTCGTCGCCGACGCGCAGCCGGCCACCGCCGAGCGTGCCGGTGACCACTGTGCCGCTGCCGCGCACGGTGAACGCCCGGTCCACCCAGAGCCGCACCGGAGCGTCCCGGGCCGGGTCGGGCAGCCGGGCGCCCAGACGGTCCAGGGCGGCGCGCAGCTCGGGCAGCCCCGCGCCGGTGACCCCGGAGACCGGCACCGCCTCCACCTCACCCAGCGAGGTCGCGGCGATCTCCGTACGGGCCCGCGCCGCCGCCGGCCCGGGGTCGGCCAGGTCCGCGCGGGTGACCGCGAGCAGCCCGTACGACACACCCAGCGCGTGCAGCGCGGCCAGGTGCTCGGCGGACTGCGGCATCCAGCCCTCGTCGGCGGCCACGACGATCAGCGCGGCCGGGACCGGGCCGATGCCGGCGAGCATGTTCGGCACGAACCGCTCGTGCCCCGGTACGTCGACGAAGGCGAGGGTGCCGCCCGACGGCAGTGTGGTCCAGGCGAAGCCGAGGTCGATGGTCATGCCCCGGCGGCGTTCCTCCGCCCACCGGTCCGGTACCATCCCGGTCAGCGCCCGCACCAGCGTGGACTTGCCGTGGTCGACGTGCCCGGCGGTCGCCACCACCCACATGCCGGTCAGTCCCCCACGCTCAGCACGGCCGCCCGGACCCGGTCGTCTGCGCTCTCCGGCACGGCGCGCAGGTCCAGCAGGAGCCGGCCGTGCAGCACCCGGCCGAGGATCGCCGGTTCGCCGGTGCGCAGCGGCTCGGCGTACCGCTCGGGCAGGCTCAGCGCCCACGAGTCCAGCTCCACGCCGGGCGCCCCGCCGCCGCCGACCACAGCGACGCCGGGCACCACCTCGGCCTTGCAGCCGTCCTCGCCGAGCCGGTCACGCAGCCGCTCCAGCCGCTGCCGCAGCCGAGCCGGGTCGGCGTGCAAGGCGTCCCGGGTGGGCGTGGACGGCGCGTACAGGGTGGCGGCGAGCGCGGCGAGGGTGAGCTTGTCCACCCGCAGCGCCCGCGCCAGCGGGTGGCGGCGCAGCCGGTGCACGAGGTCGGCGTCGCCGAGCAGCAGACCGGCCTGCGGGCCGCCGAGCAGCTTGTCGCCGCTGGCGGTGACCAGGTGCGCGCCCGCCCGCAGCGTGGTGGCCGCGTCCGGCTCGGCCGGCAGCAGCGGGTCCGGCGCGAGCAGCCCCGACCCGATGTCGGCCACCACGGGTACGCCCAGCGTGGCCAGCTCGGCCACCGGCACCGCCGAGGTGAACCCGGTGACCACGAAGTTCGACGGGTGCACCTTGAGCACGAACCCGGTGTGCTCGCCGATCGCGGCCTCGTAGTCGGCGCGCGTGGTGCGGTTCGTGGTGCCCACCTCGCGCAGCCGCGCGCCGGTGCTGGCCAGCAGGTCCGGCAGGCGGAACCCGTCGCCGATCTCGACCAGCTCGCCGCGGCTCACCACGATCTCCCGGCCGGCGGCCAGCGCGGTGGCGGCGAGCGCCAGGGCGGCGGCGCCGTTGTTCACCACGTGCACCGCCCCGGCGTCGGGCACCGCCGCGGCGAGCGCGTCGAGCGCCTCCCGGCCGCGCCGGGCCCGTCGCCCGGTCCGCAGGTCCAGTTCCACGTCGGTGTGCCCGGCGGCGGCGACCAGGGCGTCCACGGCGGACGGGGCGAGCGGCGCGCGGCCCAGGTTGGTGTGCAGCACGACGCCGGTGGCGTTGAGCACCGCGCGCGGTGTACGGCCGGGCAGGTCCGCCAGCGCCGCGTCGCGTACCCCCTCGGGGGTCAGCTCACCGCGGCGGGCGCGGTCCTGCGCGCGGACGATCGCGGCCTTGACCCGGTCGCGGCCGAGCGTGCCGACGGCGGCGGCCAGCGCGGGATCGGCGAGCAGCGCGTCGGTGCGCGGCACCCGCCGTCGCGGGTCGACCTCACGCATCGGCGCACTCCCGGGAACGGTTTGGCGGAGACGGACGGGAATCGAACCCGCCTGGCCCGGATCCCGGACCACACCGGTTTTGAAGACCGGGAGGGGCACCAGCCGCCTGAACGCCTCCACGCAGAAGTCAACCACAGCGGACGGAAGGCCGCCCGGGGAGGTTCAGTCCTGCTCGGCGGCCCGCCGGTCGGCGCGTTCGCGCTGCGGCACCACCGTGTACCGCGGATCGCGCGCCGAGGCGACCCCGCCGTGGAAGATGCCGAACCGGGTGCACACCGACGCGGCGATCAGCGCGCCGCCGGAGAGTGCGGACAGCACCCGGCTGCGGCGGCCGAGCAGCGCGCCCACGACACCGGCGGCGGTCAGCGCCCGCCCGGCGCGCAGCAGCTTCCCGGGTGTGCCCTGCGTGTAGGGCTCGCTGAGCAGCCCGAGCCGGTTCTCCACCCGGTGCGAACCCCACAGCTCCATCGCCGCGCCCGCGACCGCGAGGCGCCGCGCCGGACCGGCCTGCGCGCGGGGCGCGGCCACCAGCCCGACACCCGCGCCGCTGGCCAGCGCGCTGCCCGCGAAGATGGCCGGCAGTTCCGGGTACGCCTCGTGCCACGACGGCACCGCCGTGTCCGCCAGCAGCACCCCGGTGTACGTGGCCAGCGCCGGCGCGGTGACGGCGGCGACCAGGCCGGCGGCGTGCCCGGCCGGGGGCAGCAGCCGGCGGCCGAGCCCCAGCACGCCGCGCTCGGGCAGCAGCGGGGCCGCCTCGGCGATCGCCGCGACCCCGGCGGCCGGGCCGAACACGCTGAGGATCCACGTGCCCACCGACATCGGCGAGGTCACCTTCGCCACCCGCAGCATGTGGTGGAAGCGCGACGGCCTCCCCAGGTCGTTCACCAGGAAGTACGTGCTGGCGCCGACCGCCGCGAGCGCGCTGACCCGGCCGGCGCGGCGCAGCGCCGGGCGGCCGGTGAGCTGCCCGCCCGCCGCGAGCAGCGACGAGCCGGCGGCGAGACCGCCGGTGAACAGGTACGCGGCGATGTCCCACCGCCACACCGGCGGCTTGAGGATGGGCCGGCCGTAGTAGGAGGTGAACTCGGCCGGCGGGACGTTGAGCTGCTCCCCACCGCCCTTGCCGCCCCTGCCCCGGCGTCGGCGCGGTGCCGCGTCGCGGGGCGGATGCGGCGCGAGGCCGGCGTCGCGGGAGCCCGCGTCGGTGCGGCCCACGCCGGGACCGGCCGCGGTGGCCCGGCTGCCGTTCTCCCGCTCGGCGGCGCCGCCGTCCTCCTGTTCGGCGGACAGGCGTTCGCGGAAGCGGCGGAACAGGTCACCGACCGGGCGGTCCGGGCTCACGACGATCCTCCGACGAACGCGGCGACGGTAGCCGCCGCCATGGCCAGGGCGGCGAACCCGGCCCGCTTCCACATCTTCGGCAGGTCCCGGGTGGTGACCACCGGGTCCGGCGGCAGCCCGTACACCTCCGGCTCGTCCAGCAGCAGGAAGAACGCGCCGTCGCCGCCGACACCGTCGGTCGGGTCGTGGCCGTACAGGCGCGCCTCCGGCACACCCCGCTCGTGCAACGCGGTGACCCGCTTGGCGGCCCGTTCCCGCAGCTCGTCGAGCGGCCCGTACTGGATCGACTCGGTCGGGCAGGCCTGCGCGCAGGCGGGCGTCATGCCCGCGCCGATCCGGTCGTAGCACAGCGTGCACTTCCACGCCCGGCCGTCGCCCTTGCGCTGGTCGATCACGCCGTACGGGCAGGCGGAGATGCAGTAGCCGCAGCCGTTGCAGATGTCCTCCTGCACCACCACCGTGCCGAACTCGGTGCGGAACAGCGAACCGGTCGGGCACACGTCCAGGCAGGCCGCGTGCGTGCAGTGCTTGCACACGTCGGACATCATCAGCCAGCGGAAGTCGGTGCGGCTCTCCGGGCCGGTGGCCCGCCCGGGCGGCTGGGCGCCGGGCATGCCGAGGAACTCCGGACCGGCGGCCATCCGCGCCGCCGCCTCCGGCTGCCCCGGCGGCAGGCCGGGATTCGTACCGGTGTCGGGAGCGGTGAGCGCGCCGGCCGCCGCTGACGCCGGGCTGGTCGCCGGGCCGGTCGGGTCACCGGCGAACGGCGGCGTGCGGTGCCCGGCCGGGCGGGGCTGCTCGATGAACGCGACGTGCCGCCACGAGTTCGCGGTCAGCGCGCCGGTGTTGTCGTACGACATGCCGAGCAGGTCGAAACCCGAGTCGGGGACGCCGTTCCACTCCTTGCAGGCCACCTCGCACGCCTTGCAGCCGATGCAGACGCTGGTGTCGGTGAAGAAGCCCATCCGCGGCGGCGCGTCGACCCAGCCCGCGTCCGGGGCCGGGTCGAGCGGGCCGTACAGGCTGTTGGCGTCAGGCATCCCGATCCCCGTCCTGGTGCGCGGCGGCCGACTGCTCGTCGGTGCTGCCGGCGGCGTCGTCCCCGCCGGCCGCGTCGGTGGTCACCACCGGCACCTTGCGGTCCGGTGTCATCCCGGCCCGCCGCTGGTAGTCGCCGACCAGGTCGAGCAGCGGCGGGCCGGTGGGCCGCCGCCCGGGCCGGACGTCGCAGGTGCCGACCTTGCTCTCCTGGATGAGGACGTTCGGGTCCAGCGTGATGCCGAACAGATCGTTCGCCGAGTCGCCGGTGACCAGACCCTCGGTGCCGAAGTGGTACGGCAGCCAGACCTGGTGGATGATCCGGCCGTCCACCCGCAGCGGGGTGAGCCGGTCGGTGACCAGCACCCGCGCCTCGATCACCGCGCGTCCGCTGATCAGGTGCGCCCAGCCCAGGTGGGCCAGCCCGATCTCGCCGGCCAGTTCCGGGGACACCTCGACGAACATCTCCGGCTGCAGCTCGGCCAGGCGCGGCACGGTACGGCTCATCCCACCGGCCGTGTGGTGCTCGGTGAGACGGCTGACCGTGAACACGTACGGGAAGACCTGGCTGTGCGGCTCCGGCGGACTCGGGTTCATCCGGTTGATCGGATGCTCGTAGATCTTGCGGGTCGGGTTGGCCTGCTGACCGTAGAGCGGGTTGCGCATCGGCGACTCGGCCGGCTCGTAGTGCGTCGGCAGCGGACCGTCGAGGACGCCGCTCGGCGCGTACAGCCACGCCTTGCCGTCGCCCTGCATGACGAACGCGTCGTCACCGGCGAGCGCCGCCGGGCCCGACGCGCCCTCCGGCGGCCGGTACGACGGCGGCTTCGTCTTCTCGAAGTCCGGCACGTCGTACCCGGTCCACTCGCCGGCGTCCGGATCCCACCAGACGTACTTCTTGCGCTCGCTCCACGGCCGGCCCTCGGGGTCGGCGGAGGCGCGGTTGTAGAGCGTGCGCCGGTTCGCCGGCCACGCCCAGCCCCACTCGGCCGCCACCCAGTCCTGCTCGTGGCGGGACCGGCGGCGGGCCGCCTGGTTGACGCCGTCGGCGTACACGCCGGAGTAGATCCAGCAGCCGATCGCGGTGGAGCCGTCGTCGCGGGCCTCGCCGAACGCGTTCAGCAGGCGGCCGGTCGCCACCTCGTACCCGTTGATCTCCTTGAGCACCGCCTCGGCGCTCGGCTCGGCGTGCGGACCGTGCGTCGGATAGTCCCAGGTCAGGTCCAGCAGCGCCCGGTCCCGGCGCTCGGTGGAGGCGGCCAGCTTCTCCCGCAGCACCCGGCCCAGGTGGTAGAAGAACCACAGCTCGGAGCGGGCGTCGCCCGGCGGGTCGACGGCCTTCTCCCGCCACTGCAGCAGCCGCTGCGTCTGGGTGAAGGTGCCCTCCTTCTCCACGTGCGAGGCCGCCGGCAGGAAGAACACCTCGGTGCGGCACTCCTCCGGCACGATCTCGCCGGTGGCGACCTCCGGGCTGTTCTTCCAGAACGTGGCGCTCTCGATCATGAACAGGTCGCGGACGACGAGCCAGTCCAGGTTGGCCATGCCGAGACGCTGAGCGCGGCCGTGCGCCGAGCCGACCGCCGGGTTCTGGCCGAGCAGGAAGTAGCCCTTCACCTTCCCGTCGATCATGTTCAGGACCTGCTGGTACGTGCCGTGGTCGCCGGTCATCCGGGGCATGTAGCCGTAGCAGAAGTCGTTCTCCGGCGTCGCCGCGTCACCCCAGTACGCCTTGAGCAGGCTCGCCGCGAAGGCCCGCGAGTCGCCCCAGAAGCCCTTCTGGCCCGGGTGCCGGATGCTGTCCACCCACTCGTCGAACGTCGGGTGGTCGGCGTGGTGCGGCATCGGCAGGTAGCCGGGCAGCAGGTTGAACAGCGTCGGGATGTCGGTCGAGCCCTGGATGCTGGCGTGCCCGCGCAGCGCCAGGATGCCGCCACCCGGGCGGCCCATGTTGCCCAGCAGCGTCTGGATGATCGAGCCGGTGCGGATGTACTGCACGCCGACGCTGTGCTGCGTCCAGCCGACCGAGTAGACGAGCGCGCCGGTGCGCTCCCGGCCCGAGTTCTCCGTCCAGGCGCGCGCCAGTTCGAGGAACTTCTCCTCCGGGATGCCGCACACGCGGGCCACCATCTCCGGGGTGTAGCGGGAGAAGTGCCGCTTCAGGATCTGGTAGACGCAGCGCGGGTGCTGCAACGTCTCGTCCCGCGGGGCCTGCGCCGGCACCGGCTCGCCGTGCGACTCGTGCTCCAGCCCGGAGGCCGAGTCGCGTTCCTTGCCGGTGCCCCGGACCTTGGCGTTGTCCTCCTGCCCCTCGTACTGCCAGCTCGCGTGGTCGTACGAGCCGGTGTCCGGGTTGTAGCCGGAGAACAGGCCGTCCAGGTCCTCGGTGTCGACGAACTGCTCGCTGACGATGTTGGCCGCGTTCGTGTACGCCAGCACGTACTCCCGGAAGTCCAGCTCGTTCTCCAGGATGTAGCGCACCACGCCGCCGAGCAGTGCGATGTCGGTGCCCGCCCGGATCGGCAGGTACGTGTCGGCGAGCGCGCTGGTACGCGTGAACCGCGGGTCGACGTGGAAGACCTTCGCGCCGCGCTTCTTCGCCTCCATCACCCACTGGAAGCCCACCGGGTGGGCCTCGGCCATGTTCGAGCCCTGGATGACGATGACGTCAGCGTTGGCGAGGTCCTGCTGGAAGTCCGTGGCGCCGCCGCGACCGAAGCTGGTCCCCAGACCGGGGACGGTGGCGGAGTGTCAAATACGGGCCTGGTTCTCGATCTGGAGTGCCCCCATCGCCGTGAACAGCTTCTTGATGAGGTAGTTCTCCTCGTTGTCGAGCGTCGCGCCGCCGAGACTGGAGATGCCCAGCGTCCGGTTCAGCGGGCGGCCCTCGTCGTCGACGTCCTCCCAGGTCTCCGCGCGGGCGGCGAGGATCCGGTCGGCGATAATGTCGAGCGCGACGTCGAGGTCCAGGTCTTCCCACTCGGTCGCGTACGGCCGGCGGTAGCGCACAGTGGTCTGGCGCAGCGGGCTGGTCACCAGGCTCTTGCTGGCCGAGCCCTTCGGGCAGAGCCGGCCGCGCGAGATCGGGCTGTCCGGGTCGCCCTCGATCTGGGTGACCTGGCCGTCGGAGTGGAAGACGCGCTGCCCGCAGCCGACCGCGCAGTACGGGCAGACCGAGCGGGCCATGCCGTCGGCGGTCTCGGTGCGGGCGGTCAGGCCGGCGGAGCGCGCCGACTGGGCGGCGGCGCCGCGACCGAGCGGGTCGGTGCCGGTGAGTTGCCGGTAGACCGGCCACCCCTGGATGAACGTCTTGAAACCCATCCGGGCACCCCCCTCTCCGTCGAGAACGGCTCACCTCTGCCAGTAACCCTAGGCCAGCGGCCCGGGGCGTGCGACTCGAGCCCACAGACAGAGCCGCCCCGGCCGGATGGCCGGGGCGGCTCTGGGCGTCGGTGTGCATGTCGCCTCTCGGCGAGTGGCGCGACGCGGCTCCAGCCGAACGGTATTCCGCGAAGGCAATTTAGGTGAGGCCCGGGGACACTGAACACACCGACGCTCTGCACAACGGTACCGGGGTCACGGTTCTTCCGCTCGTTCGTCGTGACCCCGGTCACCGCCGGGTCAGCTGTTCCAGTGCTGGGCGACGAGGTCGGCGGCCTGCTGCTCCCACTGGGCGTAGTGGTCCGGGTAGGCCGACACCTGGACGGTCTGGGCGGCCTTGGTCAGCGGCATGTCCTGCCAGCCGTCGACCTGCTTCAGACCCTTCAGGAACGCGGTGGTGGAGTACTCGGGGTCGGTGATCTGCTCGACCGTGCCCCAGCCGGAGGAGGGGCGCTGCTGGAACAGGCCCTGCGAGTCGTGGTCGTTACGGTCACCGAGGTGGCCGAGGTTCTCCAGCTTCGACTCCTGCAGCGCCGTGGCGATCGACACGACAGCGGCACGCTCGTCCATGCCGGCCTTCTTGGTGGCGGCGATGATGGCCTTGACGTTGGCGGTCTGCTCGTCGTTCAGGTCGATGTGGGACTGGGTGCCCTGCACGCCGTGCGGGATGAGTGTGGCGGTGTCGAGCTTCGCGGCGGCCTGAGTGGTGGTGACGGCCGCGTCCCGGGCGGTGGGGGTGCTGTCGTGGTTGAGGGGGCCGGCGGCGAGGCCACCGGCGACGGTCAGACCGGCGATACCGAGGATGCTCTTACGCAGGATCGTGTTCATGAGGGGGCTCCATTCGGGGGTCGACGCACACCCGGGGGTGGGGTGCGTGGGCATCGTCAGGCGCTCAAGAAAGGTTCTCGGGGGGATCCGGCGTCCTGCTCACACGCGGCCCGCAGCACGCCCGGGGGTGGCGTGCGAGGTTCGGCTGGGTGGCGCCGGAGACATCCACAACGACCGCCGGCCCAGGATGCATTCCCGGCCCCTGCCACCCGCGCTCGCGTGCTGCCGGGGGTGCTGCTGCGGTCGTTCACCAGGTATAACGCCCCGGCCCCGCCCACGATTCCGCCAGCCGGGTGTCCCCCACCACCCCGAAACCCGACACCCGACGCAGCCCGGACACCGCCCCCGAACCATCCCCTGGTCCTCCGGCGTCCCGCCCAGCCTCAACATCCGTCCGTTCCGTTCCGTCCCGGCCCGATCCGATCCCGGCCCCGTCCTCTGCCTGGACTCACCTGGCCCCGTCAAACATGAGGTTGACGGCACACGGTGTCCGGTTTGTCGCAGCCACTTCATGATCGGGGCATGCTCGCGGCGACGTCCGCACTGCCGGACGGAGATCTTGGTACGAGTGTGCCCCCATGAGGGCCGTTGCGTACCAAGATCTCTCGTCGGCGGAACGCCGTGACCCGTGCGCCGGCGTTGGCGCACGCGCCACCGTGGGAGATCTTGGAAGGAAACGGCCGCCATAGGGGCCCGAATCTTCCAAGATCTCCGGCGGAGTGCCGCGCTAGGCGAACAAGGCGAACAGGTAGCGAGGATGCAGCGGTCGATCATGAAGTTGGCGGGGACGAAACGGGCGCCGCACGCCGTCAACTTCATGATCGACGGGGTGGGGGCGGGAAGGGCGGGGGGTGTTGGGCCGGGTTGGGGTTACCCTGATGCCATGTCGGTCAGCGCGCACGCGTACCTCGCCCGTCCCGGGCGACCCGCCGTGGTGGCGCGCACCCTGGACGAGCTGACCGGTCCCACGACCGGCATCGTCGAGCTGCCGGTACGCCTCATGTGGAGCAGCGAACGCGCGTTCGACCTGGGCGACCCGGACGAGTTGCTCTGGATGTACGAGAACGTGCTGCGCGAGACGACCCGGGTCGAGGATCTGCGCGAGCTGATCCACGCGGGCACGTTGCGCCGGCTGTGGCCGCTGCTCAACCTGCCCCGGGGCGTACGCCTGGCCTGGGAGGGCCGGCACCGGAGCCTGCGCGCCGCGTGACCCATCCGCACGACTTCTACCGGCAGGTGGCCCGGGTGGCGCTGGCCGCGGCCGGCCCGCACCGTTTCGTGCTCGGCGGCGGGGTGGCGTGGGCCGTACACGGCCTGGTCACCCGCCCCACCGAGGACGTCGACCTGTTCGCCGACGTGGAGGGCGCCGCAGCGGCGGCGGCCGACGGGGTACGCGCGGCGCTGGAGCGGGCCGGTTACCGGGTGGCCGAGGTGGACCCGGGCGGGCTGGGCGAGGTGTTCGACGGATTCGACCGGGACCTGCGGGACTTCGTGGTGAGCCGGGACGGCCGGCAGATCCGCCTGAGCCTGGCCCGCCTGGACCGGCACCGCAGCCCGGTGGTGATGGACCTCGGCCCGGTCATGGACGTCCGCGACCTGATCGCCAACAAGACCGCGGCGCTGGTGAACCGGCGGGAGGTACGCGACTACATCGACGTCTCCGCCGCGCTGGACCGGTACACGGTCGCGGAGCTGCTGGAGCTGGCCCGTCAGGTCGACCCGGCGCTGGACGACGAGGACGTACGCGCCGCGGGCCGCTACCTCGACGGGCTGGCCGACCGCCGGTTCACCCGCTACGGCCTGGACGCGCCACGCATCGCCGAGGTGCGCCGCCGGATGGCCGTCTGGCCCCGCTGAGCGGCGGAACCAGACGACCGGGGGCGGGACCAGGCGGCCGGCACGGGCCAGCGAGCCAGCCAGAACGGGAAAAGCCGGACCGGACGACGGCTCACTTCGTCGGGCGGCCGCCAGTGACGCCGAGGATCTCGCCGGTGACGTAGCTGGACTCCTGCGAGGCGAAGTAGACGTACGCGGGCGCCAGCTCGGCCGGCTGACCGGGACGGCCCAGCGGCGTGTCGGTGCCGAACTGCTTGACCTTCTCCTCCGGCATGGTGGCCGGGATCAGCGGCGTCCAGATCGGGCCGGGCGCGACCGCGTTGACCCGGATGCCCCGGTCGGCCAGGTTCTGCGCGAGCGCCTTGGTGAAGTTGGCGATGGCGGCCTTGGTGGTGGCGTAGTCGAGCAGCTGCGGCGACGGGTCGAACGCCTGGATCGACGACGTGTTGATGATCGTCGAGCCTTCCTTCATGTGCGGCACCGCGAACTTGCAGAGCCAGAACATGGCGTACACGTTGGTCTTGAAGACCCGGTCGAACTGCTCGGTGGTGATGTCGAGCAGGCCGTTGTCCTGCGACATCTGGTACGCCGCGTTGTTGACCAGGATGTCGACGCCGCCGAGGTCGCGGACGGCCTGGTCGACCAGGGCGCGGCAGTTGGCCTCCTCGCGCAGATCGCACCGGACTGCGACGCCGGTGCGCCCGGCCTGCTCGATCAGGGCGACCGTCTCCCGGGCGTCCTTCTCCTCCTCGTCGGCGAGGTACGTGACGAGCACGTCGGCGCCCTCGCGGGCGAAGGCGACGGCCACGGCCCGGCCGATGCCGGAGTCACCGCCGGTGATGACGGCGCGCTTGCCGGTGAGCCGGTCGCTGCCCCGGTACGACTCCTCGCCGTGGTCGGGCTTCGGCCCCATCTCCTGCTCGTTGCCGGGCGGCGTCTGCTGCTGCGACGGCTGGCCCTCCTGCTGTCCGTACTGCTCGGCCGGGTGCTGCTGGGTGAACTGGTCCTCGCTCATGGATGCGCCCTACCCCGGTGACGGGCGGGAAAACAGCAGCCTGTGACCGGAAGGGAAACGATTCGGGCCGGTGTGGCGCAGGTGACATGTGGTGGTTATGGTGCGCAACGGCGCCCACGAGGCGCGTACCCCCATTGGAAAGGCACCTCCATGACTTCCTCCTCCGGCGCCTCCCGGCGCCAGGTGCTGGCCGTCGCGGCCGCCGCCGCGACCGCTCCCCTGCTGGCCGGCGCGCCCGCCGAGGCGAAGCCGAAGCAGCCGAAGACCTGGGACCTGACGATCCTCGGCACGTCTGACACCCACGGCAACGTCTACAACTGGGACTACTACAAGGACGCCGAGTTCGACGACAGCAAGCACAACGACGTCGGCGTCGCGAAGCTCGCCACCCTGGTCAACCAGATCCGCGCCGAGCGCAAGGGCAGGGCCACGCTGGTCCTGGACGCCGGCGACACCATCCAGGGCACGCCGCTTGCGACGTACTACGCCAAGCAGGAGCCGATCACCAGCACCGGCGAGACGCACCCGATGGCCCGCGCCATGAACATCCTCAAGTACGACGCGGTGACGCTCGGCAACCACGAGTTCAACTACGGCCTACCGCTGCTGGCGACCTGGATCGAGCAGCTCGGCTTCCCGGCGCTGGCTGCGAACGCGCTCAACGCGAAGACCGGCAAGCCGGCGTTCCTCCCGTACGTGATCAAGGAGGTCAAGCTCGGCGGGCACGGCGCGCCGAAGCTGCGCGTGGGCATCCTCGGCCTGACCAACCCCGGCGTGGCCATCTGGGACAAGGGCAACGTCGAGGGCCGCCTGGTCTTCGCCGACATGGTCGCCACCGCCGCGAAGTGGGTGCCGGAGATGCGCCGCCGCGGCGCCGACCTGGTCGTCATCTCCGCCCACGGCGGCGACAGCGGCACCTCCAGCTACGGCCCGGAGCTGCCGAACGAGAACCCGACCGCGCTGATCGCCGAGCAGGTCCCCGGCATCGACGCGATCCTGTTCGGCCACGCGCACAACGAGGTGCCGGAGAAGTTCGTCACCAACCTCACCACCGGCGAGCGGGTCCTCACCTCGGAGCCGTCGAAGTGGGGCCAGCGGCTGACCCGGATGGACTTCACGCTGGCCCGAGAGAAGGGCCGCTGGACGGTCACCGCCAAGTCGGCCACCACGCTGAACACCAACACCGTGGTCGAGGACCCGGCGGTGCTCGCGGCCGTGCGCGGCCAGCACACCAAGACCGTCGAGTACGTCAACCGGGTCGTCGCCCAGTCGAGCGTGGAGCTGTCGGCCGCCGAGTCGCGGTACAAGGACACCCCGATCCTGGACTTCATCAACCACGTCCAGACCGAGGTGGTCACCGAGGCGCTCGCCGGCGGCGAGTACGCGGGCCTGCCGGTGCTGTCCATCGCCGCGCCGTTCAGCCGTACCGCGGTGTTCCCGCAGGGTGACGTGCGCATCCGCGACGTGGCGGGCCTCTACGTGTACGACAACACGCTGGAGGCGGTCGTGCTGACCGGCGCCGAGGTGAAGGCGTACCTGGAGTACTCGGCGAAGTACTTCGTTACGCTGCCGGCGGGCGCGCCGGTGAACCCGGAGACGATCAGCGACCCGGCGGTGCCGGACTACAACTACGACGTGTTCTCCGGCGTCGACTACGACATCGACATCGCCAAGCCGGTCGGCCAGCGGATCACCCGCCTGGTGCTGGCCGGCACCGACACCCCGGTCGCGGCGGACGCCCGGTTCGTGGTGGCGGTGAACAACTACCGGCGCAGCGGCGGCGGCAACTTCCCGGGCATCGTGAAGACCCAGGTCTACAACGCCCAGCAGGAGATCCGCCAGCTGCTCATCGACTGGGCGCAGGCCAAGGGCGTCATCGACCCGGCCGACTTCTTCGTACCCAACTGGAAGCTGGTCCGCGACGGCGTGCCGGTCTTCTGACCGTCAGGCGGCGGGGCCCGGCGGTGTCCGGGCCCCGTCAGCCGCCCGCGCGCAGGTGCCACTCCGACTCCCCGCCGACCGGGTCCGGCCGGTCCGGCGGGAACTCGGTCTCGGCGGACTCGACCCGCTCCTCCGGGCGTACCCGGGCGGGCAGTTCGCCGAAGCGGACGTGCCGCAGGAACGCGTACTCCTCGTCGGTGAACGACTCGGCCGGCTCGCTCATGACCGCATTGTGCGCCCACCCGTCCCGTCTCCGCATCAACCGCCACGGCACGGGTATGCCGCCGCGTCGACCGTCGGCGACGAGGTGGAGGAGACATGCGCGCAGTACGGATGACCGCACCCGGTGTGCTGGAGCACACGGAGGTGCCCACGCCGCAGGCCGGCCCGGGTGAGGTGCTGCTGCGCGTCGGCGCGGTCGGCGCCTGCCACTCCGACCTGCACATCCTCGACGCCCCGGCGGGCGTTTTCCCGATCCCGATGACGCTCGGTCACGAGATCGCCGGCACCGTCGACACGGTCGGCCCCGGCGTGGACGGCTGGTCGCCCGGCGACCGGGCCGCCGTCTACGGGATCATCGGCTGCGGCCGGTGCCGGGCCTGCCTGCGGGGCGAGGAGAACCGCTGCCGGGTCATCCCGGTCGGCGGCATCGGGCTCAGCCGCGACGGCGGGCTGGCCGAGTACGTGGTGGTGCCCGCGTCCCGGCTGCTGCCGGTCGGCGACATGGACCTGACCCAGGCGGCGCCGCTCACCGACGCCGGGCTGACGCCGTACCACGCGGTGGACCTGGCGCGGCCCCGGCTGCGACCCGGCACCTCCTGCGTGGTGATCGGCATCGGCGGCCTGGGGCACATGGGGTTGCAGATCCTGCTGGCCACCACAGCGGTACGGATCATCGCGGTGGACACCAACACCGCCGCGCTGGACCTGGCCGGCCGCCTCGGCGCGCACCACACGGTGCAGGCCGGCCCGGACGCGGTGGACAAGATCCGCGAACTGGTCGGACCGGCGCCGGACGGCGCGGACGTGGTGCTCGACTTCGTCGGCGCGCAGCCCACGCTGGACACCGCCCGGCAGGTCGTCGCCACCGGCGGCCAGATCCTGCTGGTGGGCCTGGCCGGCGGCACGCTGCCGGTGCGCCCGGTCGCCGACGAGCCGCCCCCGGTGCCGCTGGAGACCGGTGTGGTGGTGCCGTTCTGGGGCACCCGGGCCGAACTGCACGAGGTGATCGCGCTGGCCCGCGACGGCCGGCTGCACGCCGACGTGCACACGTTCCCCCTCGCGGAGGCGCCGCAGGCGTACGAGGCGCTGCGCCGGGGCGAGGTGCGGGGGCGGGCGGTCATCGTCCCCTGACGCGGGGCGCTCAGTGGTGCGGGAACACCGGCACGACGCCCGGTCAACCGGCCACTGACCGTACCTTCGCGGGCAGGCGGTCGAGCATCGCCAGCGCGGCCCGTACCGGCCGCCGGTCGAGCACGTCGGCGAAGCTCGCCCGGCCCTGGCAGAACCGGACGAACATCCGCCAGCCGGGCGGGCTGGCCAGCATCGCGTGGAACACGTCGGGCCGCCGCTCGAACACCTCCAGCAGCCGGTGCCCGGCGCGCATCTCCGGCGTCAGCCGCCGGTCGACCTCCCGGGCGTACGCGTCGAGGTCACCGGCGGCCACCGCCTCCCCGGCCAGCCGGCCCGAGCGCAGCGCGTAGCTGATCCCCTCGCGGCTCCACGGTTCCAGCAGCCCGGCGGCGTCCCCGGCGACCAGCACCCGGCCGTGCCGCAGCGGGGAGTCCCCGGTGCGGCAGCGGGTCAGGTGACCGGAGTCGTGCTCCGGCCTCACCCCGGACAGGCCGAGCCGGTCGGTGAAGTCGCGCAGGTAGGCGCGGGTGCGGTCGCCGTCGCCCCGGGCGGAGATGACACCCACAGTGAGACGGTCGCCCTTCGGGAACACCCAGGCGTAGGAGCCGGGCAGCGGCCCCCAGTCGAGCAGCACCCGGCCGCGCCAGCGGTCCCGTTCGGCGGCGTCCACCGGCAGCTCCAGTTCCAGCCCGAGGTCGACCTGCCGGAAGCGCACCCCGACGTGGCGTGCCGTCACGCCGGACGAGCCGTCCGCGCCGATGACGGTACGGGCGCGTACCGTCTCACCGCCGGCCAGGCGCAGGCGTACCTCGTCGGGGTCCTGCTCGATCGCGCGGACCGCGACGCCCTCGCGGACCTGCGCCCCGGCGGCGACGGCGGCGGCGCGCAGCCGGTCGTCGAACTCCTCCCGGCGGATCATGGTGACCAGCGGCGCGGGGTGCCGGCGGGTGAACGCGCGTCGCCCGTCCCGGGTGAACGTGACCCGGCCGATCCGGTCGTGGGCGGGCACCTCGACGCGGCCGGCGACCTCGGCCAGCGACGTGCCGATCAGGCCGCCGCCGCAGGTCTTGTAGCGGGGGTGGGTGGCCCGTTCGACCACGAGCGTGCGCACGCCGGCCCGGGCCGCGGCGTGCGCGGCGGAGAGTCCGGCGGGCCCGCCGCCGACCACGACGAGATCCATGATCACGGGTGCAGCCTAGGGCACCGCCGTGCCTCGCCGCCCGGTACGACAGTCGAACGGGTGCGCATCATCGCGGCCCGTCCGGGTAACCGCCGGTCGCCGGCCGTCCGCGGGTCGGGCGGTCCACGCCGAGGAGGGAAGCGATGCCTCAGGTCCAGCTGTCTGCGGTCGAGGAACGGGTCTACCAGGCGGTGTCCGCGCTGGAGGTGCAGGGACACGTCCCCTACCCGGACCTGATCGCCCAGGAGACCGGGATGACCGAGGAGGAGCTGCGCGAGCCGCTGCACTCGCTCACCGAGCGGGGGCTGCTGCACCGCGAGGACTCCCCGATGTCCGGCCTGGACTTCGGACCCCGGTGGTGCGCGCGCCAGATGGCGTGATCGAGTCGTTTGCCCCACCGGGCACCGGGTAGCGATCGGAGTCGGGTGATCGACGGTCTGTGGGGGGCACGATGAGCGAGGGCCGGTCGTCGACGCCGGTGCCTGACACCGGGTACGACGGCCGGCGCCGCTGGCGCGCGCTGAGCGTCGGCCTGATCGCGGCGTTCATGACGCTGCTGGACGTCAGCATCGTCAACGTCGCGGTGCCGTCGATCGACCGGGCGCTGCACGCCACGCCGAGCGATCTGCAGTGGGTGCTGTCCGGGTACGCGCTGACGTTCGGCCTGGTGCTGGTGCCGGCCGGGCGGTTCGGTGACGCGCGCGGGCGGCGTACCGCGTTCGTGGTCGGGGTGGGGCTGTTCACGCTGACCAGCGCGCTGGCCGGGCTGGCGCGCTCGCCGGAGTGGCTGGTCGTCGCCCGCCTCGTCCAGGGCGCCGCCGCCGGTGTGGTGAACCCCCAGGTCAGTGGCATGATCCAGGAGCTGTTCCGGGGCGCGGACCGGGGCCGGGCGTTCGGGCTGCTGGGCGCGACGATCGGCATCTCCACCGCCGTGGGTCCGCTGCTCGGCGGGCTGCTCATCCAGCTCGGCGGCGCCGAGCACGGCTGGCGGTGGGTGTTCTTCGTGAACATCCCGGTCGGGATCGTGGCGATGCTGCTCGGCTGGCGGCTGATGCCGGCCCGGCCCACCAACCCCGCCGGACGGGGGCGGCTCGACCCGCTCGGCGTGCTGCTGCTCGGCGCCGGAGTCACGGTGATCCTGCTGCCGCTTGTGCAGCGGGAGCAGTGGCGGGGCCCGGGCAAGTGGCTGCTGATCCCCGCCGGCCTGCTGCTGCTCGCCGGGTTCGCGCTCTGGGAGCACCGGTACGCCCGGCGCGCCCAGCCGCTGTTCGACCTGCGGCTGTTCACGGTGCGCTCGTACACGCTGGGCGCGCTGATCGGCCTGATCTACTTCGCCGGGTTCACCGCGATCTTCTTCATCTTCACGCTCTACCTCCAGATGGGGCTCGGCTACAGCGCGCTCGTGGCCGGTCTGGCGATCACCCCGTTCGCGCTCGGTTCGGCGCTCGCCTCCGCGCTCGGCGGCCGGGTGGTCACCCGCTACGGCCGTCCGCTCGTCGCGATCGGGTTGCTGGCCGTGGTGGCCGGGCTGATCGCGACCGACCTGGTGCTGGCCGGCGGTCCGCACGACGACGTGCCGCTGCGGACCGCGCTGCCGTTGCTCGTCGCCGGGCTGGGCAGCGGCCTGGTGATCGCGCCGAACCAGACGCTCACGCTGTCCGAGGTGCCGGTGCCGATGGCCGGCAGCGGCGCCGGGATGCTCCAGACCGGGCAGCGGATCGGATCGGCCGCCGGCATCGCCGCGGTGGGCGCGCTGTTCTTCTCGACGATCGCCGACGACCGCGGCGACTGGAGTACGGCGTTCCGCCACTCACTGCTGCTCGCCGCCGGGATCATCGTGCTGGCGCTCGGCGCCGCGGTGGCGGACATCGTGCTCGGTCACCGGCGGTCCGCGGGTCGCTCCTGATCGGCGGCGGGCAGCAGGACTGTGGTGAGCAGCCGCCGGGTGCGGCCGGGCCCGGGGCCGAGAGCCGCGTACTCGGCGAACAGGTCGCGGAACCGGGTGACGAACTCGGCGGTCTCGGCGTCGGTGGCGTGGAACGCGTTCTGCCGGTAGCCGGCCACGTCGCGGGCCAGGTCGGCGTCGCCGCGGTCGAGGTAGCCGTCGAAGTCGGCGAGCAGGCCCGCGACGAAGGTGAGGAACGCCTGGCGGTGCCGCTGCGGGCTCATGGCCCGGGCCTCGTCCGGGTCCACCGACGCGGCGGCCTCGTGGAGCCGGTAGCTGCGCTCGACGGCGCCGCGGGCCCGCCGTTCCCCCACCGTGTGCAGGACGCCGTGGTCGGCGAGCGTGGCGACCTGCCGGTAGAGCGTGGCCGGTGGCACGTCGCTCAGTTCGGTGCGCAGCTCGGTGGTGGTGAGCGTGCGGCCACCCAGGAACGCCTGGACGATGCGCAGCCGGACCGGGTGCAGCAGCAGCTCCACGGTGTCGAGTGCCACAGTGGCTCCCCTTTTTGTTATCGCCTCCGGTAATGTTCTCAGCAACGATAACAGAAGCGAGGAGTTCGCCGATGGCCACCATCGACCTCACCCCCGACCGCATCGACGTCCGGCTCACCACCGCCGAGAAGGTCTGGGCGCTGCGCGGCGACCTGTCGTTCCCCCGCTCCGCCGTCAGCGGCGCCGTCGTCGTACCGGACGGGGCGCGCGCCACCCGCGGCATCCGGGCGCCCGGCCTCGGCGTCCCCGGCACGCGCAACGTCGGCACCTGGCGCGGCAGGGCCGGCAAGGAGTTCGTCAGCGTCCGCGGCGGCCAGCGGGCCGTCCGCATCACCCTCACCGGCCAGGCGTACGACTCCCTGCTGATCGGCGCCGACGACGCCTCCGCCCTGGCCGCGGCGGTGCTGCCGTGACGGTCGAGCGTCCGCTCGCCGTCGACTCGGCCGGGCAGCGGCTGTCCGGCACGCTCACGCTGCCCGACGGCGCCGGACCGCATCCGTTGGCGCTGCTGCTGCCCGGCTCCGGGCCGATCAACCGCGACGGCGACCACCGCCGCCTGCCGCTGGGCATCCAGCGGCACCTGGCCGCCGCGCTGACCGGCGCCGGGATCGCTGTCGCCCGGTACGACAGGCGGGGCGTCGGCGAGAGCAGCGGCGAGTTCCTGCGTACCGGCTTCCACGACAACGTCGACGACGCGGCCGCCGTGCTCGCCGCGGTGCGCGACGACCCGGCCGTGGACGCCGGGCGGCTGTTCCTGGTCGGGCACAGCGAGGGCGCGCTCACCGCTGTCGCGCTCGCCGCGCGCGGCGTACCAGTGGCCGGCCTGGTCCTGCTCTCCGCGCCCGGGCGCACCGGCGCCGAGGTCCTGCGCCGGCAGGCCGGGCTGCTGCTGCCCACCCTGCCCGCGCCGGTACGCCTCGTCCTCCGGCTCACCCGCACCGACCTGCTGGCGAAGGTGGCCCGCAACCACGAGAAGATCCTCGCCACCGACAAGGACGTGGCGTGGGTCGGCGGGCAGCGGCTCAACGCCCGCTGGTTCCGGGAGTTCCTGCGCTACGACCCCCGGCCGGACCTGGCCCGCGTCGACGCGCCGATCCTCGCGCTCACCGGCGACAAGGATCTCCAGACCGATCCGGCGGACCTGCCGGTCATCGCCGCGCACGCGGGCGGGCCCGTGCAGACCGGGGTGCTGCCGGACGTCACCCACGTGCTGCGCCGCCGGCCGGGTCCGCCGTCGCTGCGGGCGTACCGGGACGAGGCGAAGCAGCCGCTGGACCCGTCGGTGGTCGAGCCGGTGCTGTCGTGGCTCGCCGCGCACAGCGGCTGAGGGCACGCGAAAGGCCGGCACCCGGATCGGGTACCGGCCTTTCGTCAGGTCTTACTTGTTCCAGTGCTCGGCGACGATCTCGGCGGCCTGCTTCTCCCACTGCGCGTACGCGTCGGGGTAGGCGCTGACCTGCACGGTCTGCGCGGCCTCGGTCAGCGGCATGTCCTGCCAGCCGTCGACCTGCTTGAGGCCCTTGAGGAACGCCAGCGTCGAGTACTCGGGGTCGGTGATCTGCTCCGGCGTACCCCAGCCGCTGGACGGCCGCTGCTGGAACAGGCCCAGCGAGTCGTGGTCGTTGCGGTCACCCAGGTGACCCAGGTTCTCCAGCTTCGACTCCTGCAGCGCGGTGGCGATCGAGATGACCGCGGCGCGCTCGGGCAGGCCCGCCTTCTTGGTGGCCGCGATGATGGCCTTGGCGTTGGCGACCTGCTCGTCGTTCAGGTCCACGTGCGACTGCGCGCCCTGCGGGCTCACGCCCTGGACCGCGACGGCGGCCGGCTTGGCGGTGTCCGCCGCGTGGGCGGCGACCGGACCGGCGAACACGCCACCGGTGAAGGCCAGACCGGCGATACCGAGGATGCTCTTGCGCAGGATCGTGTTCATGGTGGGCTCCGTTCGGGGGTCGACGCATCCGGGGGGATGCGTGGGCACCGTCAGGCGCTCAGGTTTCTCGGGGGGATCCGGCAGCGCGCGGCGTGCCGGGTGCATCTGCAACGACCGGCAGCCCGGGGTTGTTCCCGGGTGGCGCTCGGCGGCGCCGCTCCGGTCGCGCACCGGGTTACAACGCCATCCGCCCACCCCCGATTCCGCCCGCACAGTGCCGCCCACCACAGCGCAACCGGACATCGCGCCCACCCGGCCGCCCTCCCCCCGAGGGCCTGCTCCGTGCGAGAACGGCCGGCCCCGGAAGGGCCGGCCGTTCGCTACGGGTGTCGGGTCACCAGACCTGCTGGACGATGTCCGCCGCCTGCTCCTCCCACTGCGCGTACGCGTACGGGTAGGCGGACACCTGGACCGTCTGCGCGGCGGTGGTCAGCGGCAGCTCGTGCCAGCCGCCCACGTTCTTCAGCGCGTTGAAGAACGCCTTGCTGGAGTACTCCGGGTCGGTGATCTGCTCGGACGTGCCCCAACCGGACGACGGGCGCTGCTGGAACAGGCCCTCCGAGTCGTGGTCGTTGTACGCGCCGAGGTGACCCAGGTTGTACAGCTTCGACTCCTGCAGCGAGGTCGCGACGCCGATCACGGCGCCCCGCTCCCCCACGCCGGTCTCCTTGGCCGCCTCGACGATGGCCTTGGCGTTGTCGAGCTGCGCGTCGTCGAGCGGGATGCGCGACTGCGCGCCCTCGACGCCGTGCGGCACGAGCTTCTCCTTGGCCGGCCGGTCGGCCCGGGTCGGCACCTTGTCCAGGCCGGTGGTCTGGCCGGGCTTCACCGCCTCGGTGGAGGTCTTCTTGCCGGTGGCCAGGTCGATCGCGGCCTTGGCGCCGGCGTGCGGCCCGCTGGTCACGGGCGCGGCCACGGCGACGGGGCCGACGGCCAGGCCGCCCAGGACTGCCACACCCGCCACGCTCAGCGCGGCGCGGCGGTTACGGGTGACGGCGGCGGTCTTCGCGACGGCGGTCTTCGCGATGGCGGGGAGCCATCGAGTGAAGTGCTGCTTCACGATGGTTGCCCTTTCGATCGTTACGACGCGCTCCGGGGTGAGCGCCCCTCGAGGGACTACCGCCGGGTAGGTGTTTGGCTTCCGGCGGTACGGGGGACACAACCAGCCCGCAGTGTCGGTCATTCCGGAAATGCCGGGCAGGGCCGAGGCTGCGGTCCAGGTCACCCGCGATTCCGGGCAGCGGCTGCCGGAGCGCGGCGGACGGGACGAACAGGGATGATCAGGCCGGAACGCCGAACCGGACCAGCACGTGCCAGAGCTGCTTGAGGTGCTGAAGCGTCACCGCGGCCGGCCCCCGGTCGGCCCAGCGCTGCGGCTCGCGCACCACCGAGGCGGCGGCGCGGCCGACGAGCGCCGCGTGCAGCGGCTCCCCCGGGCGGGCGAACTCGGCGGCGACACGTACGGCCAGCGGCGGGATGTCCGGGCCGCGGAACTCGGCGTCCACGGCGTCGACGGGCAGCATGAAGCCGGGGTGGAAGCGCAGCGCCACGCCGTGCCGCGCGGCGATGCCCTCCAGGCGGCGCCCCACGTCGGTGCCGCGGAACGACGGGTCGACCACGAGCGCCTCGACGTCGCGGGCCAGGCTGATCTCGCCGTGCACCTGCGCCTCGATGTAGTCGTCCAACGCCCGGCCGACCCGCCCGGACTCCCGTTCCCGGCGGCGCAGCAGCGTCCGCAGCAGCGTGCCGGTGTCCATGCCGGCCACGCCCAGGGCGACGCCGGTGCCGGCGGTGGCGGCCAGCAGCGCCGCGAACACCGGCTCGAAGACGTCGACGGTGCCGAACTCGGTGGGCTCGATGTGGCTGTCACCGAAGCTGAACGTCGCCCGGGCCAGCACCTCCGGGCGCAGCCGCAGGTGACACGAACCGAACCGGGGGCACGCACCGTCGGCGTGGTCGAGCAGGTTCAGGCCGCCGTACTTCGGGCGCTCCGTGGGGAGCACGCCGGGACGCTGGTACGCGCCGCCGAACATCGCCTGCTCCCAGACGTCCCGGTCGCCGCCCGGGTACGCGGTCAGCCCGCCGTTGGAGATGCCGGTCTCGAACTGGCTGCGGTAGACGCCCTCCTCGTCCAGCGCCTCGATCACTGTACGGCCGTGCCGCAGCACCCGGTCGGGGTGGAAGTTGACAGTCAGGCGCCCGTACCCGGTCACCGCGGCGACGACCTCCTCGTACCGGTACGTGGCGCCGGAGGCGGCGAGGTGGCGGGCGATGACGGCGAGCGCCGCCGGGCGGTCGCGCAGCGCGACGTCGCGGACGTGGCGCAGCGCGGCGGACTGGGCGGCGGTGAGTGTGGCGACGGGCACGGGCCCGAGTATCACCGGACGGGACCTCGCCCGGCCACACGGTTTCGGTGCCGTCCGAAGCGGACGGACGCCCGCCGGCGCGCGGACGGGCCGGGAGACGCCGCGGGCCCGAACCGGACTGCTCCGGCCGGGCCCGCGCGGGTGTTCGGTCCTCAGTGGCCCCGGGCGATCCACTCGTCCAGGTGCGGCGCCTCGGCCCCGATCGTGGTGTCGTCGCCGTGCCCCGTGTGCACCACCGTCTCCGGCGGCAGCGTGAGCAGCCGGGTACGGATCGACTCGACGATGGTGCCGAAGTCGCTGTACGACCGCCCGGTCGCGCCCGGTCCACCGGCGAACAGGGTGTCGCCGGTGAAGACCGCGCCCAGGTCGGGGGCGTACAGGCTGCACGCGCCGGGGCTGTGGCCGGGCGTGTGCAGCACCCGCAGCGTGGTGCCGCCGACGGTGAACGTCTGCCCGTCGGTGAGGTCGCCGTCCGGGGCCGTGTCCGGGTGCACCATGTCCCACAGCACCCGGTCGGCCGGGTGCAGCAGCACCGGCGCGCCGGTGGCCCGGGCCAGCTCGGGCGCGACCCGGACGTGGTCGTCGTGGGCGTGGGTGGCGATGATCGCCAGCACCCGCCGGTCACCGATCACCTCGCGGACGGCCGCCACGTCGTGCGGCGCGTCGAGGACGACGCACTCCGAGTCGTCACCGATCACCCAGACGTTGTTGTCCACGTCGAACGTCTGGCCGTCGAGCGAGAACGTGCCGGAGGTGACGGCGTGGTCGACGCGGGCGGTCACGGGAAGACCACCACCGAGCGCAGCACGTCGCCGTGGTGCATCCGGGCGAACGCCTCCTCGACCTGGTCGAGGGCGATCTCCTCGGTGACGAACGCGTCCAGGTCCAGCCGGCCCTGCCGGTACAGCTCGGTCAGCATCGGGAAGTCGCGGCTAGGCAGGCAGTCGCCGTACCAGCTGGACTTGAGCGCGCCGCCGCGGCCGAAGACGTCCAGCAGCGGCAGGTCGACTGTCATCTCCGGGGTCGGCACGCCGACCAGCACGACGGTGCCGGCCAGGTCGCGGGCGTAGAACGCCTGCTTCCACGTCTCCGGGCGGCCGACCGCGTCGATCACCACGTCGGCGCCGAAGCCGCCGGTGGCCGCGCGGATGGCCTCCACCGCGTCGTCCTCGGAGGCGTTGACGGTGTGGGTGGCGCCGAACTTGCGCGCCCAGTCGAGCTTGCGGGAGTCGGTGTCCACCGCGATGATCGTGGTCGCGCCGGCCAGGGCCGCGCCGGCCACCGCCGCGTCGCCGACGCCGCCGCAGCCGATCACCGCGACCGAGTCGCCCCGGGTCACGTTGCCGGTGTTCATGGCCGCGCCGAGACCGGCCATCACGCCGCAGCCGAGCAGGCCGACCGCCGCCGGCCGGGCCGACGGGTCGACCTTCGTGCACTGCCCGGCGTGGACGAGCGTCTTCTCGGCGAACGCGCCGATGCCGAGCGCGGGCGTCAGTTCGGTGCCGTCGGTGAGCGTCATCTTCTGGGTCGCGTTGTGGGTGGCGAAGCAGTACCACGGGCGGCCGCGCCGGCATGCCCGGCACTGCCCGCAGACCGCGCGCCAGTTGAGCACCACGAAGTCGCCGGGTGCCACGTCGGTGACGCCGTCGCCGACCTGCTCCACGATGCCGGCGGCCTCGTGGCCGAGCAGGAACGGGTAGTCGTCGTTGATGCCGCCCTCGCGGTAGTGCAGGTCGGTGTGGCAGACGCCGCACGACTGGATGCGGACCACCGCCTCGCCCGGCCCCGGGTCCGGCACCACGATGGTGGTGACCTCCACGGGCGCGCCCTTGCGCCGCGACACGACTCCCCGGACTTCCTGGCTCACGGTGCCTCCTTCGTTGCGTGCGTCTGCACCCAGAACCTACCGCTGATCATGACCCGCGAACCAATGAAGGCCGCCGGATTGTCCTGGTCATGACCGGGTACCCGGTGTGCCGGTTCT
The DNA here is from genome assembly GCF_007827625.1 of Micromonospora sp. CNZ297. Classification (NCBI taxonomy): domain Bacteria; kingdom Bacillati; phylum Actinomycetota; class Actinomycetes; order Micromonosporales; family Micromonosporaceae; genus Micromonospora; species Micromonospora sp. CNZ297. Next base: position 74,444 of record NZ_VISU01000013.1, read on the forward strand.
ACCAGGTGGGACGGGAGTGATCATGAGGCTGTCGCATGCGCCGCTGCGGGTCGCCATCGGCGCGTACATCCTGAACTCCGGGCTGGGCAAGCGGGGTCTGGAGGGTGAGGCCGCCGCGGGCATGCACGGCATGGCGGCCGGCGCGATGCCGCAGTTGCGGCAGATCCCGCCGGACCGGTTCGCCGTGCTGCTGTCGCGGGGCGAGGTCGCGCTCGGCGCGGCGCTGCTCGCCCCGTTCGTCCCGTCGCTGCTGGCCGGAGCCGCGCTCACCGCGTTCGGCGCGGGTCTGGTGCAGCTGTACCTGAAGACGCCGGGCATGCGCGAGGGCAGCAGCCTGCGGCCGAGCCAGGAGGGCATCGGCCTGGCCAAGGACGTGTGGCTGGTCGGCGCGGGGCTGACCCTGGTGCTCGACTCGCTGGTGCGGCACCGGCCCTGAGCCGGCCGCGCCGAAACCGCGCCCGGCTGCCCGCGTACTCAGGCCGCCGCCGGCACCGCAGCGGCGGCCCGCTCGTCGGCGAGGCGGCGGCGGGCGGCGTTGCGGTAGCGCAGCACCTGCGCCGCGCCGAGCGCCCAGAGCAGGAACTGCACGGCGAACGCCCAGCGGAACGCGGACAGCGGCGGCGCGTCCCGCCCGGCCGGGGTGGCCAGGTCGAGCACCACGCCGACGGCCAGGATCAGCGCGATCGAGGCGACGAAGCCGCCCACGTTGACGATGCCGGTGGCACTGCCGATGCGGTGCACCGGGTTGAACGTGCGGGCGTAGTCGAACCCGATCATCGAGCCGGGTCCGTTCACCGCGAGCACCACCACGAGCGCCACCAGCAGCCAGTGCGGCGCGCGGCCGGGCCAGGCCAGCACCACCGCCCACACCCCGGCGGTGGTGGCGGTGATCGCGAAGACCACCACCGAGCGGTGGAACGGGTGGCGCGAGCACAGGTGCGCGATGACCGGCCCGCACACGAGCGTCACCACTGTCATCAGGGTGAGCATCCCGGCCGCCGCGGTCGGCGAGAACCCCTGCCCCTGTACGAGGAACGGGTACCCCCACAGCAGCGCGAACACCGCGCCGGAGAACTGGGTGACGAAGTGCGTCCACAGGCCCAGCCGCGTGCCGGGCTGCGCCCAGGCGTCGGCGAGCTGCCGCCGTACGGTGGCCAGGTCGGGGGCGAGCGCGGTGGCGTGTTCGGCGTGCGGGGTGTCGCGTACCGCGACGAGGACCAGCAGCACCACCGTGGTGCCGAGCGCCGCGGCGGTCAGGAACGCCGGGGTCCAGCCCGCGCGGTGCAGCAGCAGCACCAGGGGTACGGCGCCGAGCACCGCACCGAACTGGCCGACGGTGCCGGTGAGCTGCACCAGCAGCGGGTTGCGCCGGCCGGGGAACCAGAACGCGACGATGCGCAGCACGCTGATGAAGGTCATGGCGTCGCCGAGACCGACGAGCACCCGGGCGGCGACGGCGGCCGGTACGTCGCCGGCCACCGCGAACAGGAGCTGCCCGGCCACCATGAGCGCGCCGCCGGCCAGCAGCAGCCGGCGTGAGCCGTAGCGGTCCAGCAGCACCCCGACCGGCACCTGCATGGCGGCGTAGACGGCGAGCTGGGCGACGGAGAACGTGGCGAGCGCGGCGGCGTTGATGTGGAAGCGCTCCGCCGCGTCGACCCCCGTCACGCCGAGGGAGCTGCGGTGGAACACGGCCGTCAGATAGGCGGTGACGGCCACCGCGTACACCAGGGCGGCGGGGCGGCGACCCGCGTTCACCGCAGCGTCCCGAGCATCCGCGCGGCGGTGTCGATGTGCGCGGCGACCGCGTCGTGCCAGGCCTGCGGGTCGTCGCCGTCGAGCGCGGCGAGCTGGCCGGCGTGCTCGGTGAGGGCGACCTCGGCCCAGCCGGGTGAGAGCCGGAAGCTCGCCTCGCCCATGCGGAGCTGCCTGTCGCGCAGCCGGTGGTACAGCTCGGCGAGGATCTCGTTGCCGGCGGCCTCGACCACTGCGGCGTGGAACGAGCGGTCGGCGGCCATCAGGGTGGTGATGTCACCGGCGGCGTGCGCGCGGCGCATCTCGTCCAGCCAGCGGGCCAGGTCGGCGCGCAGCTCGGCGCGGCGCGGCCAGACCCGGTCGGCGGCGTGCAGTTCGACCAGGCGGCGGGCCTCGATCACGTCGGCGATCTCCCGGGCCGACACCGGCCGGATCAGCGCGCCGCGCTTCGGGTAGAGCTTGACCAGCCCTTCGGTCTCCAGCCGCAGCAGCGCCTCCCGGACCGGGGTGCGGGACACCCCCGTCGCCTCGGCGACCTCGCCCTCGCTGACGAGCTGGCCGCCCGGGTAGACCTGTTCCAGGATGGCCTGCTTGAGGTGCCGGTACGCCCGCTCGGCGGCGGACGGCGCGGTCCGGCTGGGATGCGTCATGTATCTAAGCTTGCTCCGCCGGCCGCCCGCCGGCCCGGCGCGGGCCGGGACAGTGGCGCAGGCCACGGTCAGGCCCACAGCTCCCGCAGCAGCGCCTCCACCTCGGCGGTCCGCTCGATCTGCGGCATGTGCCCGGTGTCGCGGAACAGGTGGCTGCGCGCCTCGGGCAGCCGGGTGCTGGCGTACGCCAGGTGCGCGGCGGGCAGGACCAGGTCGCGCTCGCCCCAGACGAGCAGCGTGGGCAGGCCGAGCGCGGCCACCGCGTCGAGCAGGTCGGCGCGCCACTGCGGGCGTACGCCGCGCCAGGTGCCCAGGTCGCGGACCAGCTCCAGCATCACCCGGGCGGCGTGCGGCTGCCGGGCCACCGCGAGCGCGGTGGCGAGCCGCTCGGCGGTGACGTACGCCGGGTCGTGGAAGATCGCCCGTTCGGTCCGGCGGACGATCCCCGGGTGCGGGCGCAGCAGCAGCCGGGCCAGCGGGCGTACCGCGAGCAGCCGCAGCGCCACCGTCACCTCGCGGCCGAAGCCGGCGCTGTTGAGCAACGCCAGGCTGGCGACGCGCCGCGGTTCGTCGGCGGCCAGGCGCATCGCGACCGCCCCGCCGAGGGAGTTGCCGACCAGGTGGGCGGGGCCGGTCACCCCTGCCACGTCCAGGAAGCGGGCCACCGCGGCGGCCAGCGCCGGGAGCGTGTGCGGTCCGTCCAGCGGCGCGGAGCCGCCGTGCCCGGGCAGGTCCACCGCGAGCACCAGGTGGTCGCGGGCCAGCTCCGTGTGCAGGGCGGTGAAGTCGTCGAGGGTACGGCCGATGCCGTGTAGAAGCACCACGGGCGGCCCGTCGCCGCTGATCCGGCAGCGGGTACGCCGCCCGTCGACGGTGCGCTCGCCGGCCGGGGGCAGGGCGAGCGTCACGCCCGGCGTCCGGGTTCCGCCCCGGCCTCCTCGCCGGTCCGGGGAGACGGCACCGGCACGCCGGCGTCGGCCCGCCGGGCCGGACGGAGGCGCATGCCCAGGGCCAGCACCCGGCCGTACCCGGCGGGGGCGACGCGGGCGAGCAGGTCGGGCAGTTTCGCCGACCAGCCGATCAGCACCCGGCCGCGACGGCGCTGCGCGCCGCGCAGGATCACCTCGGCGGCGGTCGCCGGGTCGATGGTGAGCAGCTTCTCGAACTGCTTGCGTCCGGCCTCGTACTCGTCGAGGGCCACGCCGCTGCCCACCCGGGCGCTGGCGGCGATCCGGGTGCGGATGCCGCCCGGGTGCACCGATGTGACGCCGACGCCGTCGTCGACGAGCTCGTGCCGCAGCGCCTCGGTGAACCCGCGTACGGCGAACTTGCTCGCCGCGTACGCGGCCTGCCCGGCGGGCGCGATCAGGCCGAACAGGCTGGACACGTTCACCAGGTGGGCGCCGGGTTCGGCCTTGAGCGCGGGCAGCAGCGCGTGGGTCAGGCGCACCACCGCCCGGAAGTTGATCTCGATGACCCAGAGGAACTCCTCCAGGGTGACCTGGTCGAAGCGTCCGCCCAGCGCCACACCGGCGTTGTTGATCAGCAGGCGGATCCGGGGGTGCGCACTGTGGATCTCGGCGGCGACCCGGTCGGTGGCGTCGGCGTCGGCCAGGTCGACCAGATGGGTCTCCACCCGCCGGTCCGGGTACGCGGCCCGGATCGCGGCCACGGTGGCGGCCAGGCCGTCGGCGTCCCGGTCGAGCAGCACCAGATCGGCGCCGCGCCGGGCCAGGCCGTGGGCCAGTGCCGCGCCGATGCCGCTCGCCGCGCCGGTGAGCACCGCCGTGCCGCCGGGGAAGACGAGGTCACGCATCGGTTCCTCCCGAGGTGGTGGCCGCCGTGGCGGGTATGCCGGCGCGGTCGAACCGTACGCCGTCGGTGAGCGGGCCGTGCCGCATCAGGCGTACGTCTCGGGGATAGTTCTGGTGCAGCCGCCACGGCGCCTGCGGCCCCTGCTTGGGCAGCTGGTCGACGGCGCGCAGCACGTAGCCGGACTGAAGGTCGATGATCGGCACCAGGTCGTCGGTGTCCGGGGCGAGCGGCGTGACGATCTGCCGGCCGGTGTCGTCGAGGTGGCGCAGCAGCCGGCAGACGTACGTGGCGACGAGGTCGGCCTTGAGCGTCCAGGAGGCGTTGGTGTAACCGATGGTCATGGCGAAGTTCGGCACGCCGGACAGCATCATGCCCTTGTAGGCGACAGTCGAGGCGAGGTCGACCTCGGCGCCGTCGACAGCCAGCGTCATGCCGCCGAGCGCGAGCAGGTTGAGACCGGTGGCGGTGACCACCACGTCGGCGGGCAGCTCCTCACCGGAGGCGAGCCGGATGCCCTGCTCGGTGAACGTGTCGATGGTGTCGGTCACCACCGACGCGCGGCCGGCGCTCAGCGCGGCGAACAGGTCCCCGTCCGGCACCACGCACAGCCGCTGGTCCCACGGGTTGTAGCGGGGCGAGAAGTGCCTGTCGACGTCGTACCCGGACGGGAGGCGGCCCTTCGCGGCCCGGCGCAGGAACCGCTTCACCACGCCGGGGGCGCGGCGGCTGAGCTGGAAGTTGGCCACGCCGAGCGTGACGTTCTTCCACCGGGCCACCGCGTACGCGGCCTTCGGGGGCAGCCAGCGCCGCGCGGCGTCGGCGAACGGGTCACGCGAGGGCAGCGCGATGACGTACGTGGGTGAGCGCTGGAGCATGGTGACGTGGGCGGCCCGCTCGGCCATGGCCGGGACCAGGGTGACGGCTGTGGCGCCGCTGCCGATCACCACGACCCGCTTGCCGGTGTAGTCCAGGCGCTCGGGCCAGTGCTGCGGGTGCACGAGCGTGCCGGCGTACCGCTCGACGCCGGGGAACCGCGGCGTGTACCCCTCGTCGTAGCGGTAGTAGCCGGAGTTGGTGAACAGGAACGCGCAGGTGAGGGTGACGTCCTCGCCGGTGTCGTCGCGGTGGGCGTGCACGGTCCAGCGCGCGGTGGCGCTGTCCCACTCGGCGCGTACCGCCCGGTGGTGGAAGCGGATGTGCCGCTCCACGTCGTACTCGCGGGCGGTCTGCCGGACGTACGCCCGGATGGAGTCGCCGTCGGCGATGGCCTTCGGGTCGGTCCACGGCTTGAACGAGTAGCCGAGGGTGTACATGTCGGAGTCGGAGCGGATGCCCGGGTAGCGGAACAGGTCCCAGGTGCCGCCGATGGCGCCCCGGGCCTCCAGCACCGCGTAGGTCTTGCCGGGGCACTCACGTCCGAGGTGGACGGCGGCGCCGATGCCGGACAGGCCGGCCCCGACGATGAGGACGTCGACGTGGTCTGCGGCCATCGCTTCTCCCGTTCGCACCGGCGGTGGACCGGACACTATCCATCGCCGTCGACCGCAGTCAACACCGTGTCGAGTCGAATCGACAGGGTGTCGAGCGGGTGTAGCATCTGCCGACATGACGACCGCCCGTACGCCGACCGGCGCCGCGCCGACGCGCGGGCGGCGGGCCGGCCGGTCCACCGGCGACGACCGGGAGACCGCGATCCTGGCCACGGCCGAGCGGTTGCTCGCCGAGCGTCCCTTCGCCGACATCTCCATCGACGACCTGGCGCGCGGCGCGGGGATCTCCCGGCCCACGTTCTACTTCTACTTCCCGTCCAAGGACGCGGTGCTGCTCACGCTGCTCGACCGGGTCACCGAGGAGGCCGACGCCGCCGCCGGGGGCGTCTTCGAGCGGCTCGCCGAGGATCCGCGCGCCCACTGGCGGGAGCTGATCGCCCGGTTCCACGCCACGTTCGGCGGGCACCGGGACGTGGTGCTGGCCTGCGCCCAGGTGCGCGGCACCAACGCCGAGGTGCGGCGGCTCTGGGCCGAGGTGCTGGAACGCTGGGTCCGCGCGGTGCAGGCCGCGATCGAGTCCGAACGCGCCCGCGGCGCGGCCCCGGACGGGCTGCCCGCCCGGGACCTCGCCATCGCGCTGAACTCGATGAACGAGCGCGTCTGGTACGCCACGTTCGCCGGGGACGGCCCGGCGGTGGCCGAGCGGGACGTGGTGGACGTGCTGCTCGACGTGTGGCTGACCGCGATCTACCGGACCGCCACGCCGCCGGTCACCGCGTCCGGCGGAACTCCATGACCCAGTTGGTCTCCCACGTGCGCTCACCGTCGGTGGAGAACGCCTGCTCCCAGCGGCATGAGTCGGCGGTGACCGCCGACCAGAGGAACCGGCAGCGTACCGGCCGCCCCTCGTCGGTGTCGTCGGCGTAGAACGTGCCGACGCCGCCGGTGAACCGGCCGACCACCGGGGGCAGTTCCAGCACGCCACGGCTGCTGTGCATCCAGTAGATCGACCACAGCCCGGTCGACGGGTTCACGATGCGCACCGTGGAGCCGGAGAAGCCCCGGCTCGGGCAGCGCATCTCGTCGAAGCTGCCCGCGCCGTCGAAGAACGAGCGCGCCTCGCTGACACCGGCGAACTCGTCCCAGTCGTCGCCGCCGACGTGGCGCTGCCGCAGGCGCCGGTTGGTCACGTCCCAGGTGCCGACGAGGAAGTCGAAGTCGCCCATCAGCGGCCCACCGGCCCCTCGGCCCGGGCGTCGGCCAGGTAACCCGCGAGGTCCGGCCGGTCCGGTGCGAGCACGTGCCGGATCCAGGCGGTGCGCTCGTGTTCCAGTACGCCCAGTTCCCAGACGCAGCCGACGCCGGGGCGGGTGAGGTCGACGAAGTGCGCCGGGTCGTCGTCCGGGCAGTCCAGCGCGGGCTGCCCGGCGATCGCGATGCGGCACTCGACCACGTTGTCGAAGAACCAGCTGTACGCCAGCAGGTACGCCCCGGTGTCCGCGCCCCGGTGCAGCACCACCCAGCTCGCCGGCGGGGTGGAGCCGTCCGGGCCGGGCAGCAGCGACGGCAGGTACGCGTACGCGGCGTCGACCACCCGCGGTTCGAGACGGCGGTCCGGCTGGTCCATGTGGTAGCGCTTGACGTGCCGGCCGGCCACCTGGACGGTCCCCGGCACGGTCAGCTCCTTGTCGTGAAAAGCCATGCGGGCACGCTAGGACCGCTCCCCTGACAGCTAGTGTCAGTGGAATGCGGGCCAGTCGACTCCTGTCCATCCTGCTGCTCCTCCAGGCGCACGGCCGGCTCACCGCCGCCGACCTGGCCGCCCGCCTCCAGGTGTCGGCGCGCACGATCTACCGGGACGTGGAGGCGCTGCACGCCGCGGGCATCCCGCTGTACGGCGAGGCCGGACACGACGGCGGCTACCGGCTCGTGGAGGGCTGGCGCACCCGGCTGACCGGGCTGACCGCCGAGGAGGCGGACCGGCTGCTCTTCGCCGGGCTCCCCGGGCCTGCGGCCGAGCTGGGCTACCAGTCGGTCGTCGCCGCCGTCCAGCTCAAGCTGCGGGCCGCGCTGCCCGCGCCGCTGGCCGACCGGGCGGCCCGGCTGGAACAGCGGTTCCACCTGGACACACCGGGCTGGTACTCCGACGGCGACCCGTCGCCGCACCTGGCCGAGGCCGCCGAGGCGGTGTGGCGGCAGCACCGGCTCCGGGTGCGGTACCGGGGCTGGCGGGGCGAGACGACCCGGGTCCTCGAACCGTACGGGCTGGTGCTCAAAGGCGGACGCTGGTACCTGGTCGCCGCCCGGCCGGACCGCGCCGACCCGGCCACCTACCGGGTCAACCAGATCCTGGACCTGACCCCGCTGGACGAGCCGTTCGAGCGGCCGGAGTTCGACCTGCCGGCGTGGTGGCGCGCGCACGTGGTGGAGTTCCGGGCCGGCCTGCACCGCGACGAGGCGCGCATCCGGCTGTCGCCACGCGGGTTCGCCCGGCTGCGCGAGGTCGGCAGCGACGTGGTGGTGGCCGCCGCCGAGGCGAGCGCCGGCCCGCCCGACGCCACCGGCTGGGTGCACGCGGTCATCCCGATCGAGTCGCTCACCCACGCCCACGGCGACCTGCTCCGGCTCGGCGCCGACGTGGAGGTCCTCGCCCCGGAGGCGCTGCGCACCCGCCTGTCCGAAACCGCCGCCGCCCTGGCTGCCCTCTACCACCCGCCCTCCGCCCCGCCTCTCCCCGGTTGATCAAGGAGTTCGTGTCCTTCCAGGAGATCGACTCGGACACGAACTCCTTGATCACGGGGGCGGGGTGACGGCGTCGGCCACCGTGGAGAGGGCTCGGTCGATCTCGGAGGGCGGTGTCGCCGCGTAGCCGAGGACCAGGCCGGGTGGCTGCGGGCGCCGGCTGTGCCAGGACAGCGGGTGGACCTTGACGCCGCGGCGCAGCGCCGCCGCCGCCAGCGCCCGGTCGTCGACGTCGCCGGGCAGCGTGACCATCAGGTGCAGCCCGGCCGCCGCGCCGTGCACCACCGCCCCCGGCAGGTACGCGCGGACCGCCCGGATCATCGCGTCCCGCCGGCGTACGTGCCGGTGGCGCAGCAGCCGCAGGTGCCGTTCCAGCGCGCCGGACTCCATCAGCTCGGCCAGCACGAGCTGCGGCAACGCCGCGTTGCCGAGGTCGGCTGCCCGCTTCGCGGCCACCACGTCGGCGTGCAGCGCGGGCGGCACCAGCATCCACCCGATCCGCAGGGCCGGCGCGAGCAGCTTGGAGATGCTGCCGACGTAGCAGACCCGATCCGGCGCCATGGCACGCAGCGCCGGCACCGGCGGACGGTCGTAGCGGTGCTCGGCGTCGTAGTCGTCCTCCACCACCAGGCCGCCGTCGCGTGCCCACCGCAGCAGCCGCCGGCGCCGGTCGCCGTCGAGCACCACCCCGGTCGGGAACTGGTGCGCCGGGGTGAGCAGCACGGCCGGAGCGCCGGAACGCTCCAGCTCGTCGACACACAGGCCACTGTCGTCCACCGGGATCGGCGGTGTCGCCAGCCCGGAGTAGACCAGGTGCTGCCGTACGCCCAGCGAGCCGGGATCCTCCACCGCGACGGTGTGCGTACCCCGGTCGTGCAGCACCCGCGCGAGCAGGCCGAGCGCCTGGGACACCCCGGCCACGATCACCACCTCGGCCGGGTCCGCACGGACGCCCCGGTTGCGGGCCAGCCAGTTCGCGACCGCGAGCCGCAGCGCGGGCGTGCCGGCCGGGTCGCCGTAGCCGAGCGCGGCGGGCGTCATCCGGTGCAGCACGGCCCGCTCGGCCCGCAGCCAGGCCGCGCGGGGAAAGGCCGCCAGATCGGGTACGCCGGGAGTCAGGTCCACCTGCGCCGGTACGGCGCGCAGCTCGTCGAACGCGTCGACGCCGGGCCGGGTGGCGAACACCTGCGGTGCTGTCCTCGGCTCGGGCGGCCGGGTGATCACGGCGGCCGGCGTGGCGACCACCACCGTTCCGGCCCGGCCGCGTCCCGCCACCTGCCCGTCCTCGGCCAGCCGCTGGTACGCCTCGGTCACCACACCGCGGGAGACACCCAGCTCGGCGGCGAGCACCCGGCTGGCGGGCAGACGCGTGCCCACCGGCGCCCGTCCGTCGGCGATGGCGGATCGCAGCCGGGCGGCGAGCCAGTCCGCGCGGCCGCCGGGCGGCGCCTCGCCGACGTCGAGCTGGAGGAAGTCCGCGCCGGCCGCTTTGGACTCCTCGGGAGCGGCAGCTTTGGCCCTGTCCATCGGGCCATTATGGGCACAGGCTGGACCGCATGACAGTCGCCTTCCTGCTGACGTCGCTCGTCGTCGCGATCACTCCGGGCACCGGGGTGATGCACACGCTCGCCACCACTGTGACCGCCGGACGCCGGGCCGGCCTGGCCGCTGCCGCCGGCGGCACGCTCAGCCTCGTCCCGCACGTGATCGCCGCGGTGACCGGACTGGCCGCCCTGCTGCGCGTCGGCACCCCGGCGTTCCGCGTGGTGACCTGGCTGGGCGTGGCGTACCTGCTCTGGATGGCCTGGTCGGCGCTGCGCGACCGGGGCACGTTCGCCCTCGACGGCGACCGGCCCCCGCGTCCGGCGGCGGCCGTGTTCCGGGACGGGGTGCTGCTGAACCTGCTGAACCCGAAGGTGACTGTGTTCTTCGTGGCGTTCCTGCCGCAGTTCGTACCGCCGGACGCGCCCGCCGCCACAGCGCGCATGCTCGCCTGCGGCCTGGTGTTCATGGCCGTCACGCTGCTGGTGTTCACCGGGTACGCGCTGCTGGCCGGGGCGTTGCGCCGACGGGTGCTGTCCCGGCCCCGGCTGACCGGGCTGCTGCGGCACGCCTTCGCCGGCAGCTTCCTCGTCCTGGGCCTCGGCCTCGCGTTCACCGCCTAGCCCTCAGCACCTGGAAGGAGTCTTCCCGTGCGTTTCCGGCACTCCCCCGAGATCTGGTCGGCCTTTCCCGAACTGACCTGCGGCGTCCTGCACGCCACCGGCGTCACGCCCGACGTCGACGTCACGCCACGGCTGGCCGGGTATCTCGGCACCGCCCGGGACCGGCTCGCCGCCGGGCCGGAGGGCGGCTTCCCGGAGATCCAGGCGTGGCGTCGCGCGTTCGCCCGGATGGGCTGCCCGCCGACCCGCTACCGCTGCGCGGCCGAGTCGCTGCTGCGCCGGCTGCGGCGGGACGGGGACCTGCCCCGGCTGCATCCGCTCGTGGACCTCGGCAACGCGCTCTCGGTCCGGTACGCGGCGCCGGTCGCAGTGCTCGACGTGGCCCGGATCGGCGGCGACCTGACAGTGCGCCCGGCCGACGGCACGGAGTCCTATCTAGGGCTCGGCGGTGACAGCGAGCAGCCCGCGCCCGGCGAGGTGATCTTCGCCGACCAGGGCGGGAACGCGCACGCCCGGCGCTGGTGCCACCGGCAGAGCGGCACGTCAGCCGTACGGGCCGGCACCACCGAGGTGCTGGTGGTGGTCGAGGCGATGCACGACGGGGCGGCGCCGACCGTGCGCCGGATGCTGGACGAGCTGGCGGCGGCGCTGGACGAACAGTGGCGCGTGCCGTCGCGGACGGCGCTGCTCACCGCTGACGCGCCCGAGTTCGCCGTGCCGGTCCGGACGGGCTGACCCGCCGGCGTGGTGACGGCCGGTCGCGCGGCGTGACGCCGGCTCCGGGCGTCCGGCGACGACGCCGGCAGCCGCCCGGCTCGTCGTCAGGCATCGGGGTCGTCGGGGCGGTCGCGCGCCATCAGCTCGTCGTCAGGCGTCGGGGTCGATGCGGTCGCGCGCCATCAGCTCGTCGAACTCGGCCGGGGTGATCTCGCCGGTGCGCAGCCGCCGGGCGTTGGCGGCGAACCGGGCCGTCGCCGCGCCGCGCGCGTCCGGCTCGGTGAGCAGCCCGGCGTCGGCCGTCAGAGCGCTCGCGGCACCCGCCACGTCGTGCGGATCGGCCAGGTCGACCGGCTCGCCGTGCAGCTCGCGCAGGGCGTCGGCGAGTCGCGCGTCGGCGGCGTCACCGGTGCCCCACAAGCGCCGGGCGAGGTCGACGGTGCGGCCGAGCGAATCCTCGCCCACCCGTTCGGTGCCTATCTCGGCACGCATCATGCGCAGGAAGCGGATTGTCACAGCGTCGGAGTCATCGGCGATCACGCCCGTACCCTAGCGAGCGGCTACGACGAAACCGCCGGGCGAGCCGGGGTCGTCCGGCCGGTTGAGGTCGCCACCCGCGGGTAGTGCGCGGACATGCCCGAACGATACGAGGACTACGACCGCGTCGCGATCGTCACCGGTGCGGACTCCGGCATCGGCAAGGCGTGCGCGGTGGCGCTCGCCGAGGCCGGTTACGACATCGGCATCACCTGGTACGGCGACGCGGCGGGGGCCGACCGTACCGCCACCGAGGTACGCGCCACCGGCCGCCGCTGCGAGACCGCCGAGCTGGACCTGACCCGGCTGCCCGAAGCGGCGGCGGTGGTCGACGAGCTGGCCGACCGGCTCGGTGGCCTGGGCGTACTCGTCAACAACGCCGGCACCGGCCTGTCCGAGCCCTTCGTGGACGTGAGCTGGGAGAAGTGGCGGGACGTGCTGGCGGTGGACCTGGACGGGCCGTTCCTGTGCTCGCCCGGCCGCCCGGCGGATGCGCGCGGCCGGGCGAGGTGGCCGGATCATCAACATCACCAGCGTGCACGAGCACGCGCCCCGGGTCGGCTCGTCGGCGTACTGCGCGGCGAAGGGCGGGCTCGGCCTGCTCACGAAGGTGATGGCGCAGGAACTGGCGGCCGACGGGATCACAGTCAACGCGGTGGCACCGGGCGAGATCGCCACGCCGATGACCGGGCAGGAGGACGTCGACCCGTTCACGCAGGAGCGTCCCGGCGTGCCGGTGGGGCGCCCCGGTGACGCCCGCGAGGTGGCAGCGGTGGTGGCGATGCTCGCCTCACCGGCTGCGGCGTACGTGACGGGGGCGTCGTGGGCGGTGGACGGGGGGATGCTGCTGATGGGTCCGCAGGCTTCTGCGCTTTCCTCCCATTCGTGGCGCTCGGTCTAGGGTCCGTACCGGGTCACCGTTCAGGCTCCGGTCACCGTTCAGGGCCGGGGGCGACCGTGCCCGGCTCCGGGCGGTCAGGCTTGATCCCTGCGCCGGGCACGGTCGCCCCCGGCCCCGTCGTGGGTCAGGTGCGTTCGTCGGTGCCGGGTTCGGGGGTGGCTCCCACCGCCGCATCCTCTCGGGAGCTTGCGGGCTCGTTCTCGGGGTAGTGGCAGGCGGTTTGCTGTCTGCCGTCGTCGCGGGTGGTCAGCGCCGGTTCTTCGGTGGCGCAGTGGTCGGTGGCTTTCCAGCAGCGGGTGCGGAAGCGGCAGCCCGACGGCGGGTTGAGTGGCGTGGGCACGTCGCCGGTGAGACGGATCCGTCCGGCGGGCCCGAGGGTGGTGACGTCGGGGATCGCGGACAGCAGCGCCCGGGTGTAGGGGTGCTGGGGGTGGGTGTAGATGGTGTCGCGGTCGCCGATCTCGACGATCTTGCCGAGGTACATGACGGCGACGCGGTGGCAGAAGTGCCGCACGACGGCGAGGTCGTGGGCGATGAACACGAACGCCAGGTCGAGGTCGCGTTGCAGGCTGCGGAGCAGGTTGATGACCTGCGCCTGGATCGACACGTCGAGGGCGGAGACGGGTTCGTCGGCCACGATGAGTTTGGGTTTGAGGGCGAGGGCGCGGGCGATGCCGATGCGCTGGCGTTGCCCGCCGGAGAACTCGTGCGGATACCTGTTGTAGTGCTCCGGATTCAACCCGACCAGTTCCAGGAGTTCCTGCACCCGCTTCTTGACGCCGCCGGGTGGGGTGATGCGGTTGACCTGCAACGGCATCGCCACGATCCGCCCCACCGTGTGGCGGGGATTCAGCGACGCGTACGGGTCCTGGAAGATGATCTGCAGGTCCTGCCGCAACCCGCGCAGCTCACCACGCCCCGCGTGGGTGATGTCCCGCCCCGCGAAGGTGATCGACCCGGCGGTGGGCTCCAACAGCCGCACCAGCATCCGCCCGGTCGTGGTCTTCCCGCACCCCGACTCCCCCACCAGTCCGAGGGTCTCGCCCGGCCGCACGTCGAAGTCCAACCCGTCCACCGCCCGCACCGCACCCGTGCTGCGCAGGCCCTGCCGGACGGGGAAGTGCTTGGTCAGCCCCCGCACCGACAGCAGCGGCTCGCCGCCCGGCACCGCACGGACGGCCTCACCCCGCCGGCCGTCGACCGCGCCCGTCGTGTCCCGGTCAGCACTCATCGGGCCACCCCCACCTGCGCGACCTCGTCGCGGTAGATCCGCTCCCGCGCGGCGACCGGCAGATGACACGCCACCAGATGCCCTGCCGCCCCCGCCGGAACCAGCTCCGGAACCTCGGTGCGGGACCGGTCGCCGTTCACGTCGGCCCACCGGCACCGCGGATGAAACGCACACCCCGACGGCAGGTTGATCAGACTGGGCGGGTTACCCGGAATCGGCAGCAGGTCCGCGTCCGCGTCACCGTGCAACGACGGCACACTCGACAACAACCCCCACGTGTACGGATGCTGCGGCGCCCGCAACACCCGCTCCACACTCCCGTGCTCCACCGCCCGGCCCGCATACATCACCAACACGTCATCAGCCACCTGACTGACCACACCCAGGTCATGCGTGATCAACACGATCGCCGACCGGAACTCCTCCTGCAAATCGGCAAGCAGATCCAGGATCTGCGCCTGCACCGTCACATCCAACGCCGTCGTCGGCTCATCCGCGATCAGCAGATCCGGATCGTTCACCAACGCCATCGCGATCATCGCCCGCTGCCGCATCCCACCCGAGAACTCATGCGGATACTGCTCGAACCGCCGCGCCGGCTGCGGAATCCCCACCCGGCCCAACATGTCCACCGCCCGCGTCCGCGCCTCCCGCCGACCGGCCCTCGGATGATGCACCCGGTACGCCTCAGCGATCTGCCCACCCACCGAGTAGTACGGATGCAACGCCGACAACGGATCCTGGAAGACCATCGCCATGTCCCGGCCCCGCAGCCGCCGCACCTCCTCCTCACCCAACCCCACCAGCTGACGCCCACCCACCGAGATCTCCCCCGAGATGACCGTCCGCCTCGCGTTGTGCAAACCGAGGATCGCCAGCGACGTGACGCTCTTACCGGAACCCGACTCCCCCACGATCCCCAGCGTGCGACCCCGCTCCACGGCGAACGACACACCGTCCACGGCCCGCACCACACCGTCCTCGGTGTCGAACCGCACCCGCAGATCCCTGACCCGCAGGTACGGGCCCTCGCCGCGACGCGGCGCCGGAAGCTCCACCATGTCCGTCTCCTCCTCCTCAGCCCAACCGGACCCGTGGGTCGATCACCGCGTACAGCACGTCGACGACGATGTTGGCGACCACGATGAACACCGCCGCCAGCAGCACCGTCGCCATCACCACCGGCAGGTTGAGGAACTGCACCGCCTCCACAGTCGCCTTGCCGAGACCCTGGAGGCCGAAGATCGTCTCGGTGATGAAGGTGCCGCCGAGGCTGGTGCCGATGTCCAGCCCGGCGATCGTGACGATCGGTGTGATCGCCGCCCGCAGCGCGTGCCGGGTGTGCACCTTCCGGGCGGGCAGGCCCTTCGCCCGGGCGGTACGGACGAAGTCCTCCGACAGCGTCTCCACCATCTGCGCCCGGGACAGCCGGGCGTACAACGCCGAGTTGAGGAAGCCGAGCGTCATCCAGGGCAGAATCAGCCCGGCCGCCCAGCGGAACGGGTTCTCGGTCAGCGGGGTGTAGCTGGGGAACGGCAGCAGCCCGGTGGAGTAGACGAGCAGGTAGAGCAGGATCAGCCCGAAGAAGTAGACCTGCATCGACGCCCCGGCCAGCGTGACGCCGATCGCGGCGCGGTCGAACGCCGTACCCCGGCGTAGCGCCGACACCATGCCGAGCGAGATGCCGAGGCCGAGCCAGAGCACGGCGCCGCCGAGGACGATGCTGAAGGTCACCGGGGCGCGCTGGGCGACGATCTCGGTGACGGGCTGGTTGTTGCGGAACGAATAGCCGAGGCAGGGTGCCGGGCAGTCCTGCCGGAAGTCGCCCTCGCCGTAGGTACGGCCGGCGAAGACGCCGCTGACGAAGTCGGCGTACTGCCGGGGCAGCGGCTGGTCGATGCCGAGGCGGCGCTCGACCTGGGCGATGTCCTCGGCCGTGCAGTTCTTGCCGCACATCACCTTCGCCGGGCTGCTCGGCACCGCGAAGAAGAGACCGAACGTGACCAGGCTGATGACGACCAGGGTCAGGGCGGCGACGAGCAGCCGCCGTACGACGAAACGGAGCACGGGAGCACCTCCCCCGGGGTGGGCGCGGGGGGCGGCCGCCGTGGCAGCCGCCCCCCGCGCGGCTGTCACTTCTTCACGTAGATGCCGTTGAGCGAGATGATCCCGAACGCGTCGCTGAGGAAGGCGTTGCCGACCTTCGAGCCGTGCAGCTCGTAGGTGGCGTCGTAGTAGCAGGGCACCACCGGGGCGTACTTGTCCATGATCATGCGGTCGAGCGCCATCCAGCCGGCGTCCTGCTCCGCGGCCGGCAGGTCGCGGACCCGGTCGATCTCCGCGCTGACGGACGGTTCATTGAGGTACGACAGGTTCTGGTTGCCCTCGGCCACGATCTCCCGTCCGTCGTAGACCGGGGGGATGACAGTGGAGCCGGTGGGCCAGTCCGAGCCCCAGCCGGTGAGGTAGAGGTCGTACGGGTTGTCCTTGCGGCCGACCTCGTCGTAGTAGCTGCTGTTGTCGATCGGCTTCATCACGATGTCGAAGCCCATGTCGGTGAGGTTCTTGCGCAGCGCCTCGGCCTGCTGGGTGCGCAGTTCCAGGTTGGAGTGGGCGAGCACCAGCTTCGGCCGCTTGCCGGCGAGCAGCTCGGCGGTCTTGGCCTTGTCGCCGGTGACCGGGGCGTTGTACAGGTCGTACGGTACGAATCCGGCGGTGGTGGGCGACATGAGCGTGGTGGCGGGTGAGCCGGCGGCCTGCCCGCCGAGCACCTTGAGCAGGGCGTCCTTGTCGACGGCGTAGTTCAGCGCCCGCCGGACGCTCAGGTCGGTGACCCGCTGGGTGTTGATGCTCAGCACCCAGTTGTACTGCGTCGGGCCGCGTACCACCCGGTCGGAGACGCCGGATCCGGTGGTGCGGGGCAGCACCGACGGCGGCACGTCCGACCAGCTCAGCGCCGCCTGGTCGGCCGGCCCGTCGGCGACCAGGCGCTCGGCGATCTGGGCCTGCTCCAGGCCGAACGTCATCCGGATCGCGTCCGGGTACGCGTTGCGGATCGGGTCGGTCGCCGGATCCCAGTTCGGGTTGCGTTCCAGCTCCAGCGACACGTCGCGCTGGTAGGTCTTCACCCGGTACGGTCCGGACGAGAACGGCCGCAGGTCGTAGTTCGCGCGGGTGTCCTTCGCGGCGGGCACGGGCGCGCTGGTCGGCAGCGCCGCCGCGTACGGCAGGTCGCAGTGCGGCTGCGGGAAGGTGAACCGGATGGTCCGGTCGTCGGGTGTGGCGACGCCGTCGGGCACCGGCTTGCCCCCGTCGTACGGTCCCTTGTAGGTGGCGTTGTACGCCCCGCCCGGGTAGAGCCACTGCTGGATGTAGTGCGGGCCCTCGTTGAGGTTCGCCGCGAACGACCGGGCGATGCCGTGGGCGACGTCCTTGCTGGACACGGGCGTGCCGTCCTCGTACTTCACGCCGTCGCGCAGGGTGAACTCCCAGACCTTGCAGTCGCCGTTCACGTCCTTGCCGGGGTTGGTGGCCAGGTCGCCGACGAGCAGCAGCTTGCCGCTGCCGTCCTCCTTGTAGCCGTTGAGCGCGCGGTACAGCAGCCCACCGGCGACCTGCTGCACGTTGACGTAGTTGCGGGCCGGGTCGAGGTGCTCGAAGTCGGCCGGCTGCATCACGGTGAGGGTGCCGCCGCGGGTCGCCCCGTCGACGTCCTTCGCCGGGCCCTGGTTGTCGGCGGCCTCGTACGAGATCGATCCGCTCTGGGTCTTGGTCTTCTGGTCGTCGCCGCCGCCGTCGTCGGTGGTGGGGCTGCAGCCGGCGGCGGCCAGCGCCGCCGCGGCGAGGACACCTGTCAGTGTCCGGGTTCGTGCGCGCACGGTGTGCTCCTTCCTGCCCGGCGGCCCCCGCCGGCCGGGCACTGATGGCCGTGGGACTACCGGGTGGAGCGGGGGTCCAGCGAGTCGCGCAGCGCGTCGCCGAGCAGGTTGAACGCCAGGACCAGCAGGAAGACCGTCAACCCGGGGAACAGGGTGTACCAGGGGTCGCTCGCGACGTAGCCGATGCTGTTGAAGATCATGCGGCCCAGGTCGGGCGTGGGTTCGGTGACGCCGATGTTGACGAACGCCAGCGCCGCCTCGATGGCGATGAACTGCGGCACCATCAGCGAGACGGTGACCAGGATCGGCGCCCAGATGTTCGGCAGCAGCTGCCGCAGCAGGATGTGCGTGGTGCCGGCGCCGGCCGCACGGGCCGCCTCGACGAACTCCCGCTCGCGCAGCGAGATCACCTGCCCGCGGACCAGCCGCGCGGTGTACGTCCAGCTGAACAGGCCGAACGTCGCGACGATCAGGGCCACCCGGAAGGCCGGCGACGGCGCCTCCCGGTCGGAGTAGAAGCGGTCCTGGAGGATCGGGATGACCGCGAGCGCGAAGATGAGGAACGGGAACGCCAGCGTGAGGTCGATCAGCCAGTTGACGACGCTGTCCAGCCAGCCTCTGGCCCACCCGGCCAGCACACCGACAGCGACACCGATGCCGGATGCCAGCAGCGCCGAGGTGAACGCGATGAACAGGGACGTCCGCAGGCCGTAGACCAGTTGCATCAGGATGTCCCGGCCGCTGCCGGGTTCGAGCCCCAGCCAATGGTCGGAGCTGATTCCGCCGGCGTACCCGATCGGCATTCCGAAATCGTTGAGGCGGTCCACGAACTTGTCGGTCGGGTCGATTCCGGTGAGCCGTCCCAGCAGAGGCGCGCCGAGCGCCACCAGGGCGGCGACGGCGAGCGTTACGGCGCTGGCCTTGGCCGTACGGTCGCGTTTGAGCCGCAGCCAGGCGAGCCGGCCGGGCGACCGGCCGACGAATTCGCCGGGCCGGCCGGCGGGGCCGGGAACGGCCTCGACATCGGGGCCGGGAGCGGCCGGTGGGTGCGACAGTTCGCTCATGAGCAGTCCTCCCGACGGGGACGAAAACGCCCTGCCACCCGACGGTAATGCGCTATGAGGTGCTCAAAAGAATCGTTCCGGTAACGGCCGTTCCGGTTGTCGTGCATTGACAACGATCCGGCGTACGGAATGCATCGGCGCAATAACGGCCCGATTCGGTTGTCAGCCTTTCAGGTGGCCGTACCGCCAATTCGGAATGCGCTCCCGCGAGGCACTCGGGCGGTTGTCAGCCGTTCGGGCATTCCCGTGCGCCGATGTAACACCGGACCGGCGGCGGGGTCGACTGGCGTAACACTTCGTGACTCTTCGCGTTCACACCGTCCACCTAGGGTTCTCGGCGGTCCGGTTCGCACGACGTGCCGGGCCGTCCACCGGCCCTCACCCGGGGCCCCGACGGAAGGACCACCCATGCCCTTCGCCCGACGTACCGCCGCTCTGGCCCTGGCCGCCGCGCTCGGCGGCCTCGCCGCGCCGGCCTCTCCCGCGCAGGCCGCGCCGCGCCCCGGCCCGGAGACCCCCTCGGTGCTCCTGCTCACCGTCGACGACGGCGCCGGCCTGCGCGCCACGGTGCTGACCTGCGGGCCCACCGGCGGCCTGCACCCCGACCCGATCACCGCCTGCCGGCTCGTCGCCCGCGTCGACGGTGACCTGGACGCGCTCGACGTGGACGGTGCGCCGTGCACCTCGCAGTACGACCCGGTCGTCGCGCGTGCCGTGGGCATCTGGCAGGACCGCCCGGTCTCCTACACCCGGACGTTCGGCAACGCCTGCCTGATGCAGCGCACCACCGCCTCCCTCTTCACCTTCTGACCCCGCCTCACCTTGTCGCGTTGATCATGAGGTTGGCGGCGGTTCCGGTCCGTTTTGTCGCCGTCAACTTCATGATCGACGGGGTGGGTCGGGAGGTGGGTGGGGTGGGTGCGGAGAATGGGGGCGGGGTGTTCGGAGGGGAGACTGTGCGGGTGGACGGGCCGGTGGCGGGCGGGGGCGGCGGGCGGGAGTTGCGGGCGGACTGCTCGCGCTGCGCCGGGGTGTGCTGCGTCGCTCCCGCGTTCACCGCGTCGGCCGACTTCGCCATCGACAAGCCCGCCGGGCGGCCCTGCCCGAACCTGGGCGCCGACTTCCGCTGCGGCATCCACACCGAGCTGCGGCAACGCGGCTTCCCCGGCTGCACCGTGTTCGACTGCTTCGGCGCCGGTCAGCACCTCACCCAGCACACGTATGCCGGCCGCGACTGGCGTGCCGACCCGGCCACCGCCGCGCGGATGTTCGACAGCTTCGCGGTGCTGCGGCCGCTGCACGAGCTGCTGTGGTACCTGACCGAGGCGGTACGCCTGACCCCGCCCGGCCCGCTGCGCGACGAGCTGACCGCCGCGCTCGACGAGACCGGCCGGCTCACCGACGGCACCCCCGACGACCTGCTCGCCCTCGACGTCGACGCGCACCGGGACCGGGCCAACCGGCTGCTGTCCCGCGCCGCCGAACAGGCCCGCGCCGGGCGGGCCGGCCCGGACCGCCGGGGCGCGATGCTGATCGGGACGGACCTGCGCCGTACCCCGCTGACCGGGGCGAACCTGCGCGGCGCCTGCCTGATCGGGGCCGACCTGCGGGGCGTACGCCTCGGCGCCGCCGACCTGACCGGCGCGGACCTGCGCGGGGCCGACCTGCGCGGCGCGGACCTGGGCGAGTGCCTGTTCACGCACCAGTCGCAGCTCGACGCCGCACGCGGCGACCACCGCACGGTGCTGCCGCCCGGACTACGCCGCCCATCCCACTGGTCCCTGACGCTGACCCCGACGCGCCCTCAGCCGCGCCAGCGCCGCCCCCGACCCCGCTGACGCCACCCCGCCCGCACTCGCGCCCGCGCTCGCGCTCGCACAGCGGTGATCAAGGAGTTTGTGTCCGGTTCGGGGCCGGATCGGGACACGAACTCCTTGATCACCGCGAGACGGGCCGGGGCCGCGTTTGGTGGGGGTGGGGTGGGGTAGGCGGCGCGGACGACTGTTGACCGACAGGAGGGCCACCGGTGGGGTATCGGGCACGCGACGGTGAGGAGCCGGTCGACCCGGCGCACGCCGAGGACGAGGCCGGGCAGGTGCCGCTGGTGCAGACGGCCGCGGACACCGACGTGCCGGCCCCCGCTCCCGGTGCGCCGAAACCGGACGAGGTGACCGAGGACGACGGATCCGGCATGGCGGGCGGCGCCTCCGGCAGCAGCTCGGGCGGCTCCTCGATGCCGACCCACCCGGACGCGGCCCGCGGACGGGACGCCGCCCGCTGAACGTTTGCCGTCACCCGCTGCGGGCAGGAGTGCGACATGACCAGTGAAGAGTCCTTCGGCCGCGCGGCCGGTGACGAACCCGACGGCGCGACCGCGTACGAGGCGTCCCTGCGCCCGCCGGGCGAATCCCTGCACACCACCGACGACACCGGTGACGACTTCGCCGACCTGCCCGCCGAGGACCGGCGCTCGGCACGGGAGGTCAGCCGCGCCGGTTACGACGTCGATGCGGTCTCCGGCACCGGCGACCCGTCCGAGGAGCCGGAGGAGATCGAGGAGGGCCGGCCGCTGCGCTGAGCCGTACGCGGGGCGGCCGCCGCGCCGCTCCGCGCCTCGGTCATGCCCCGGTTCGCCAGCGCGTCGGCGCGCTCGTTCTCCGGGTGCCCGTTGTGGCCCTTCACCCACAGCCACGTCACGTCGTGCCTGGCGCAGGCCGCCTCCAGCGCCTGCCACAGGTCGGCGTTCTTCACCGGCTGCTTCGCCGCGGTCAGCCAGCCGTTGCGCTTCCACGCGTTCAGCCAGCCGGTGATGCCGTTGCGCACGTACGTGCTGTCGGTGTGCAGCCGTACCGTCACCGGTCGGGTGAGGCTCTCCAGCGCCCGGATCGCGGCGGTCAGCTCCATCCGGTTGTTGGTGGTCGGGGTGGCCTCGCCGCCGCACAGCTCCCGCTCGTGCCCGCCCCAGCGCAGCACCGCACCCCACCCGCCGGGCCCGGGATTGCCGCTGCACGCGCCGTCGGTCCAGATCTCCACGACCCGGCCGGTCTCCGCCTCCGCCATGCCCGGCAACCTACCGGGTACGCGAGCACGCGGGACCACCCGACCCGCCGCGCCCGGCTAGCGTGCCGGTGTGACCACTCCCCCGGACTTCGCCACGCTCTGCAACTTCCGTGACCTCGGCGGCTGGCGGACCGGCGACGGCCGCACCGTCGCCCGGGGCCGCCTCTACCGCTCCGACTCGCTGGCCAAGCTCGCCGGTGAGGATCTGGAACGGTTCGCGGCGCTCGGCGTCCGCACCGTGATCGACCTGCGGTACCCGTGGGAGATCGCCGACCGCGGCCGGGCCCCGGAGAGCCTCGGCGTGACCTGGCTCAACCTGAGCATCGAGCACCGGCCGTACGTGCAGGCCGACATCGACCCCGACGTGGACCCGTGGCGCTACCTGGCCGACCGGTACGCCGAGGTGGCCGAGGACGGCGTGGCCGAGCTGCGCCAGGCGATCGAGGTGATCGCGGACGGCGAGCACCCGCTGGTGTTCCACTGCGCGTCCGGCAAGGACCGCACCGGACTGCTCGCCGCGCTGGTGCTGTCCCTGCTCGGCGTCGACGAGGACCAGATCGCAGCGGACTTCGCGCTCACCGAGCAGGCCACCGACCGCCTGGTCGCCGAGTGGCGGGACCGCAACGGCGGCGCCACGCCGGGCTGGCCCGCGTACGGGCGGGCGCCGGCCGAGATCATCCGGCTGGTGCTGGCCGAGCTGCGGGCCGCCCACGGTTCGGTGCACGGGTACGTGACCGGCCGGCTCGGCGTCGGCCAGGAGACGATCGACGCGCTACGCGCCCGGCTGCTGACCGGCGACTCCATCCCGCTGCCCACCCAGGGCACCACCGGCAGTACGCCGACGCCGGCCGGCCGGTAGAGCACCGCCGGCCGCCGTCGCCGTCCCCCGAAATGCGGACGACGTCGATGCCATGGTCTGGCACGCTGCGGGATCGTGGACACGCGGTGGGACGGCCTGCGGGCCGAGGTACGGGCGACGATCGGCGAGCTGGTCTCCTCCGGGCGGGAGGCCGGTGTGCAGGTGGCCGCCTACCTGGACGGGTCGCGATCGTCACCGAACAGGCCGGGCTCGCCGACACCACCACCGGCCGGCCGATGACGGCCGACACGCCCGTGCACGCGGTCTCCACCGGCAAGGGCCTCACCGCCACAGTGGTGCACGTGCTGGCCGAGCGGGGGCGGCTCGACTACGACCTGCCGCTGGCGCGGGTGTGGCCGGAGTTCGCCCGGCACGGCAAGGACGGCATCACGCTGCGGCACGTGCTCACCCACACCGCCGGTCTGCCCGCGCTGCCGGCCGACGTCACGCCGGAGGACTTCACCGACTGGACGCGCATGTGCGAGCTGCTCGCCGACGCGCGGCCGCTGTGGGCACCGGGCGAGCGGCTCGCGTACCACGCCTGGACGTGGGGCTGGCTGCTCGGCGAGGTGATCAGGCGGGTCACCGGCGCCCCGGTGTCGCAGGTGCTCGCCGAGGAGGTGGCCGGGCCGCTCGGCGTGGACCGGGAACTGTTCCTCGGCGTACCGGAGGCGGACCTGCCCCGCCTGGCCCGGCTGGAGGACGCCGGCCTGTCCGCGCTGATGACCTGGGGCGGGGTCAACCTGCCGCACTTCGACGCGGTCGCCCCGCCCGCGGTACGCCCGGACACCGTCATCGGCTCCCGCCCCGACGTGCTGCGCGCCGACGTGCCGTCGGTCGGCACGATGAGCGCCCGCGCGGTGGCCCGGATGTACGCGGCGCTGCTCGGTCCGGTCGACGGGGTACGGCTGATCTCCGCCGAGCGGACGCGGGAGGTGTCCGCCCCGGCGGTACGCGCGCAGGAGTGGGTGTTCGGGCAGGAGAGCACGTTCGGGCTCGGGTACGCGGTCGAGGACGACGGATCGTTCGGCACCGCCGGTAGCGGCGGCAGCCTCGCGTTCGCGTACCCGGAGCTGGGGTTGACGGTGGCGGCGGTGCGCAACCGGCTCGGCGCGGGCGACGGTGACCCGATGGAGCAACTACGGACGCTGGTGCGCGACCGCGTCGCCGCGGCGACCGGCCACCGAGGCTAGCGGCGCAGGCGGGCGCGCAGCCGGCCGGCCGCGTCGCCGAGCACCGCGCCGGTCATCGGCAGCAGCGGGCTGGACCGCATCACCGCCAGGTCCTCGGCGGGGCTGGTCAGGCCGTCGAGGAACCGCAGCACCCGCTCCGGCGGGTTGCGGTCGAACAGCCGCTCGAAGAACTCCACGCCGCCGACGTGCCCCCGGTCCAGCGCGCGCAGCGCCACCGCGTCCATCCACAGGTGCCGGCCCGGGTACGCGGGCGCCGGCACCGGCGGACGGCCGGCGGCGTGCGCCCCGGCCACCTGGTCGGCCTGGCGCAGCATCGCCGAGAACGTGAACCCGGTGGACGGGCGCGTCGCCCCACCGGCGGTGCCCAGCCGCACCACGCGCGGGCTCGGGCGGGACTCGAACGGCCCGTCGGTCATCGGGATCACGCCGTCCTCGACCTCCCGCACCCGCAGCGCGGTCAGGTCCAGGCCGAGCAGGTCCGCGTACCCGCGCAGCGCCGCGTCGTAGCCCGCGTCGTCGAGCAGGGCCGGCCCGAACTCGGTGTACTCGACGAGCGCGAACCGGTCGTCGACCGGCAGCACGTACCCGAAGGACACCCCGCGCGCCGGCTGCGGAGTGCGGAAGTCCATCAGCACCGCCCGCTCCGGGTCGAACGTGGGCCGGTCGGCGGCCAGCCACCAGCCCCGGAAGTGCTGCAACCAGCTGGTCCGCCCCGGCCGCTTCGGCCGCCGGGGCCGCGAGTCCAGCACCCACCCGGCCCGCACCAGGTCCCGCCCGTCCGGGTCGCGGACCGTGACCCGCTCACCGTCGTCGTGCAGTTCCCCCGCCGGGACGCTGATCCGGACCGCGTCCAGCCGCCGCTCGGCCTCGGCAGCCCGGTCGTAGACCGGGGCGGAGCGGAGCATGGCGTACCGCAGGGGGTCGAGCGACAGGACACGGCGGCCGGCCGGCGTGACCACGTCGACCTGCGACCAGCTCGCGCTCAGCATCGGGTCGAGGTCGTCGCCGGGCAGGCCCCAGAACGCCCAGGTGCGGTCCTGGCCGCGCTTGTGCACCGGGTCGACCACCGCGACCCGCAGCCCGGTCACGTCGTGGCGGTCCAGCGCGGCCAGGACCAGGGACGCGGCGCCGCCGCCGCCGACCAGCGCGAGGTCGACGTCGACCGGGAAGGATGCGTGCATCCGGCCACGCTGCCACATCGGCGGAGGCGGCCACCGGCCGACCCGCGCTCAGGCCACCGGCGCGGGCTTCTGCGGGGCCGGCTCGGCGTAGGCGGCGGCCACCGTCGCCCGGTCGAAGACCCGCCACGTCGCGGCGATCACCGCGACCGCCACCACGAAACCCACCCAGTACGGCGCGGTGATGCCGAACCGGGCCGCCACCACGCCGCCGAGCAGCGCGCCGACGCAGTTGCCGCCCGCCGCGACGAACAACGTGGTGCTGCCGACCCGGCCCATCAACGCGGGCGGGGTGAGGCGCTGCCGCAGCGAGTTCGCCACGATGTTCCACAGCGCGCTGTGCGCCCCGAACGCGAACAGCGCGAACCCGACCACGGCCGCGCTGCGGGACGCGGCGAGCGCCAGGTGCAGTCCCGCCTCGACCAGCAGCCCGGTCCGCACCGTCCAGGTGGGTGTGATGGCGGCGATCAGCCGGTCCCCCACCAGCGAGCCGAGCACCCCGCCGACCGCCATGCAGGTGAACAACGCGCCGTAGCCGACCGAGCCGAGACCGAGCCGCTCGGTGGCGAGCAGAACCAGCACCGCCACGGCCGCGGTGAGCGTGACGTTCAGCAGGCCGATCAGCACGGTCATGGTGCGCAGCAGCCGCTGCCCCCACAGCCAGCGGAACCCCTCCGCGACCTCCGCCCGCACCGAGCGCCGCTCCTCCGGCGCCGGCCCGCCCCGGTACGTCCCGGCGAGCAACCCCACCAGGACGGCGCTGAGCGCGTACGTGCCGGCGTTGAGGGCGAACGGCAGCGACGCCGCCAGCACGAACAGGAACCCGCCGAGCGGGCCGGCGATCATGTTCTGCATCACCTGGGTGCCGCCGCCCAGCCAGCCGTTGGCGCGTTCCAGCAGGGAGCGCGGCACCACCGCCGGCAGCACCGCCTGCGCGGCGGTCCGGAACACCACCTCGCCGGTGTTCACCACGAACAGCACCGCGTAGAGCAGCGCGATCCCGGCCCGGTCGGCCAGCATCGCCGCCGCCAGCACGGCCAGCGCGCCGACGCGTACCCAGTCGATGAGCACCATCAGCCGCCGCCGGTCCACCCGGTCCGCCAGGACGCCGCCGGGCAGCGCGAACAGCAGCCACGGCAGCCACGACACCGCCGCCCCGGCCGACACCACCAGCGGATCGTCGGTGATCGACGCCACGTACAGCGGCGCGGCCACCGTCGCCGTCCCGCTACCCAGCGCGGACAGCGTGCTCGCCGTCCACAGTCGGGCGAAGCGCCCGCCGAGCCGTTCCCCCGTCACGGCGAGGCAACCTACCAGCGGCGACGCGCGCCGCCGACCGGTTTATCCGGGGCGGCGGGTGTTGAGGCGGGCCGCCTGCCGGTTCAGGTGGTCGCGTTCGGCCAGGCTGGACGCGCGGCGGGCCGCCTCCGCGTACAGCCGGGCCGCCCGGTCCGGGTCGCCGTCGCGTTCGTGCAGGTACGCGGCCACCGCCGTGTACCGGGGCAGCGAGTCGTCGAGCGCCGCGAGCGCCGCCAGCCCGGCGCGCGGGCCGTCCGCCTCGCCGACCGCCACCGCCCGGTTGAGCCGGGCGATCGGGCTGCCGGTCAGGCGCACGAGTTCGTCGTACCACTCGACGATCTGCACCCAGTCGGTCTCGGCCGCCGTACGCGCGTCGGCGTGCAGCGCCGCGACGGCGGCCTGGGCCTGGAACTCGCCCAGCCGGTCGCGGGACAGGGCGGTCTGGAGGATGCTCACGCCCTCGGCGATCAGCGTGGTGTCCCACCGGCCGCGGTCCTGCTCAGCCAGCGGCACCAGGCTGCCGTCCGGCGCGGTCCGCCCGGCCCGGCGGGCGTGGTGCAGCAGCATGAGCGCGAGCAGCCCGGCCACCTCGGGGTGGTCGATCGCGGCGGCGAGCTGCCGGGTGAGCCGGATCGCCTCGGCGGCCAGGTCCACGTCGCCGGAGTAGCCCTCGTTGAACACCAGGTACAGCACGCGCAGCACGGTGGCGACGTCACCGGGCTGATCGAACCGCACCCCGGACACGGTGCGCTTGGCCCGGCTGATCCGCTGCGCCATGGTGGCCTCCGGCACCAGGTACGCCTGCGCGATCTGCCGGGTGGTGAGCCCGCCGACGGCGCGCAGCGTCAACGCGACGGCCGACGACGGGCTCAGCGACGGATGCGCGCAGAGGAAGTAGAGCCGCAGCGTGTCGTCGACCGCCGGCACCGGGCCGGGCGGCGGTTCCTCGTCCACGAGGTCCTCGCGCCGGCGCCGGGCGGCGTCGGCGCGCACCACGTCCAGGAACCGCCGCCAGGCCACGGTCACCAGCCAGCCCCGCGGATCGCGGGGCGGGTCGGCCGGCCAGACGCGCAGCGCCTCGATGAGCGCGTCCTGCACGGCGTCTTCGGCCGCCGCGAAGTCGGCTCCGCGGCGGACGAGGACACCGAGCACGCCCGGGATGAGGCTGCGGAGCGCGACCTCGTCCATCGGACGGATCACTCGGTGATGGTCGGCGGCGCGGTCAGGAACGGGCGCAGCTCCAGCCACTCGTGGATCGGCTTGCCGCCCTGCCCCGGCGCGGCCGACAGCTCGGCGGCCAGTTCGAGCGCGCGCTCGTAGCTGTCCACGTCGATCACCATCCAGCCGGCGATGAGGTCCTTCGTCTCGGCGAACGGGCCGTCGGTCACCGGCGGGCGTCCCTCGCCGTCGTAGCGGACGAACGTGCCCTCCGGGGCGAGCGCCTGGCCGTCGACGTACTCGCCGCTCTCCTGCAGCTTCGCCGCGAACTCCTGCATGTAGTGCACGTGCGCGGAGATCTCCTCCGGCGTCCACTTGTCGATCATCGGCATGTCGGACACCGGGGTCGGGCCGCCGCGGTAGTGCTTCAGGAGCAGGTACTTCATGAGTGTCTCCTCGTGGAGGGTGCGACCCATTCTGGCCGCGTTCACTCCGGGGACGAAGCCGGCGCTGCGTTCTCGACATCGGTGGCGGAGGAATTTCGGCGTCACATCGCGTAAGCCATCCTAGGAGGCTAGTTCTGATGGTCCGGACCGCCTGCCCCCGTCGCGGCGGTCCGGACCCGTCAGCGGATCGCCCGGCCGTCAGCGGGCCGCGGTCCGGCGCAGGCCGGTGATCAGCACCGCGCCCGCGACCAGGTGCAACGCCACCAGCGTCAGCGTCGCCGCACCCCCCACTCCCCCGCCCAGCGGCCCGAGCAGGGACACCAGCAGCACGAGGCCCGCGACCACCGTCCAGACGGTGCGGGCACGGGCGGTGAGCCGTTCCAGCAGGGCCAGCAGCGCCCAGCCGGCCAGCCCGGCGAGCAGCGTGCTCACCACCACGGCCACCGGCGTCACCCGCTGGTCCGTAGAGCCGCTGCGCGCGATCAGCTCCACCCCCGCGACCGGTACCGCGACCACCCAGCCCAGCAGCGCGGCGGCGGTCGCCGCGGACACCGTGAGCAGGCGGTCCCGGCGGCGGTTCGGGCGGGCGGTGACTGTCGGGATCGTGGTCTCCATCGGTGACTCCTCCACATCGGGACGACTGCCGGAAACGCTAGGTCCGGCGGGCCGCCGCGCGGATCGGGCCGCGGAGCGGTTCCCGGCTCCGTCGCCCGAACGACCACCGGCCCGGATCTCCGTCTGGCGACCGATGAGAAGCGGTGGACCGGCGGCCTAGCATCCGGACATGAGGTGCGCGCCCCGGTCCCGGTTCCTGCTGCTGCTCGACGGCGGCATCGCCACCGTGAGCATCGCCGTGTGCCTGCTCGCGCTGCTGGCCTCCGACGCCGGCCCGGACACGCCCGGCGCGACCGCCGTCGCGGTCGGCCTCGCCGTGGCGCAGGCGAGCTGTCTGCTGTGGATCCGGCGCCACCCGGGGTACGCCCTCACCGTCGCCGCGCTCGCGGGCGTCGGCCTGGAGGCGCTCTGCCCGCAGCTCGGCTGGCTCGGCCTGGTCGCGGTGCCGATGGCGTACGTGGCCCGGCTGCGCCCGCCCCGGTACTCGCTCGTCGCGCTCGGGCTGCTGCTGGCGCCCACGCCGTGGAAGCTGGTCACCGGCGGCTGGCGGGACCTGCTGCTGGCGGTGACCGCGCTGGCCCTGAGCTGGACGCTCGGCGAGCTGCAACGGGGCCAGGCGCAACGGCGCTGCGCGTGGGAACGGCAGGTGCTGGCGGCCGAGCGGGAACGCATCTCCCGGGAACTGCACGACGTGGTGGCGCACCACGTCGCGGTCATCGCCGTCCAGGCAGCCGCCGCGGAGGACGTGTTCGACGAGCATCCGGAGCAGGCCCGCGCCGCGCTCGCCGCGATCGACACGGCGGCCCGGTCGGCGCTGACCGAACTGCGGGCCATGCTGCACGCGCTCGCCGCCGACGACGGGTCCGAGCAGGGCGGGCCACAGCCGGGGCTGGCGCAGCTCGACGCGCTCGCCGACGCGGTCCGGGCGGTCGGCCTTCCGGTGACGCTGCACCGGGAGGGCGACGGCGAGGCGCTACCCGGCGGGGTACAGCTGTCGGCGTACCGGATCGTGCAGGAGTCACTGACGAACGCGCTGCGCCACGGGCACGCCACCCGCGCCGACGTGGACGTCCACTATCGCGACGGCGTACTGCGGCTGGAGGTCGTGAACGACGGCCCGGCGCCCGCCCGCCGGCCCGGTACGCCCACCGGGCGCGGCATCGTCGGCATGCGGGAGCGGGCCCGGCTGCTCGGCGGCACGCTCGACGCCGGCCCGCTGTCGGCCGGCGGGTTCCGGGTCCACGCGCGACTGCCGGTCGGGGCGGGCCGGTGACCGTGCGGGTGGTGGTCGCCGACGACCAGGAGCTGATCCGCGCCGGGCTGCGTACCGTCCTCGACGCGCGGCCCGACCTGAGCGTCGTCGGGGAGGCGGCCGACGGTGTCGAGGCGGTCGCGGTGGCGACGCGGACCCGACCGGACGTGGTGCTCATGGACGTGCGGATGCCCCGGCGCGACGGCATCGCCGCCACCCGGGACCTGGTGGCCGCCGGCAACCCGGCCCGGGTGGTCATGCTGACCACGTTCGACCTGGACGAACACGTCTACGCCGCGCTGCGCGCCGGGGCGAGTGCGTTCCTGCTCAAGGACACCCGTCCGGCCGACCTCGCCGAGGCGGTACGCGTGGTGGCCCGGGGCGAGGCCCTGCTCGCGCCCACAGTGACCCGGCGGCTGCTGGACCGGTACGCCGACCGGCTGCCCGCGCCCGCGCCCGCCGGCGACGTGCTCGCCGTGCTGACCGCCCGCGAGCGGGAGGTGCTGACGCTCACCGCGCGGGCACTGTCCAATGCGGAGATCGCCGCCCGGCTGCACCTGAGCACCGCCACCGTGAAGACCCACGTCTCGGCGATCCTCACCAAGCTGGGCCTGCGCGACCGCATCCAGGCGGTGGTGCTCGCGTACGACACCGGGCTGGTCCGGCCGGAGCCGCCGGTCCGGTAGTCGCGAACGGGACACCAGACCCCAGACGCGGCGAACCGGGACGGTTCGCCGTCCGGGCTGGCCCGGCATGTCCGCCGTGTCGTGGCGGCAGGGAGCACACCGGACGGCAACGAAGATTTCTCAATTACCCCCAGTGACCGCCGCAACCCTCCTAGTGTTGGCCACACCGGTGCTCGTCACGGAGTTGGCCACCCGAACGACGTCCCACGCCTACAGCGGACGAAAAGTGAGGGAAGACGCGGATGAAGGCACAGTCATTTCTCGGATCGGCGGCGTTCGGCGTGGGCCTCGGCGCACTGCTGCTCCCGGCCGCCGCGCTGGCGGACACCAGAGTCTCACCCGCCACCACCCCGGTCGGCGGCACCGTCGTGCTGACCACGACGTGCAACCCGAACGCCGGTGACGCGATCTTCCGGGTCACCGGCCCGGACCGGGACCAGAACGTCCGGTCCACCACGGCCGCCGCGGGCGGTGGCCTGAGCGCCGAACTGTTCACCGCCGGGTTCACGCTCGGCACGTACACGGTCGCCACCACGTGCGGCGACGGCAGCGACGGCGGCAGCGCCACGTTCACCGTCACCCCGATCGGCGGCGCGCAGGCCGGTGGCGGCGGACGCGACGGCGACACCGGAGTGCTGATCGCCGGTGGCGTGCTGGCCGCCGGGGCGCTCGCCGGAGGCGCGTACGCGGTCATCCGCCGGCGCCGCGCGGACGCCGCCGCCTGACCGGCTCGCCGAGCGGTCCGCCCGCGCCGGAGCATCCGGCGCGGGCGCCGCGTCCCTGTCGGACGGAGGTGGGATGCTGGCCTCGTCGCCGCACGGCGGCCGGTCGCGACTGCGCACCGCCGCCGTGGTCACCGCTCTCACGGTCGCCGCCGCCGCGGGCGCCGGCCTGGTCTCGGCCGGGCTCGGCACCACGTCGGCGGCACCACCGCAGCCCGGCGTCTCCGCCGCGCCCGCCACCGAACGACCGGGTACGGCCGGCCCGGCACTCCCCCGGTCCACGCCGGTCCGGGTCACCATCCCCCGCATCGGCGTCGACGCCGAGATCGTCCCGGTCGCCACCGACGCGGACGGCGCGCTGGAGGTGCCGCCGCTGGAACGCCCGGAGGTCACCGGCTGGTACCACCCCGGTCCCGCACCCGGCCAGGCCGGCAACGCGGTGCTCGTCGGGCACGTCGACTCGCAGCACGGCCCGGCGGTCTTCTTCGACCTCGGGCGGCTGCGCAGCGGCGACACCATTCGCGTGCTGCGCGCCGACGGCCGGACCGCGACGTTCACTGTGGACGGCGTCGGGGCGTACCCGAAGGAGCGCTTCCCCACCGCGCGCGTCTACGGCGGCGACGCGGCGGCGCGGCTGCGGTTGATCACGTGCGGCGGGCGGTTCGACCCGCGGACCGGCAGCTACCCGGACAACATCGTCGTCTTCGCCACCGCGACCCGGTGACGCTCAGTCCGCCAGGTCGGCCAGTTCCGCGCCGAGGAGTTCCGCCAGCAGCTCCACCCGGCCCGGGTCGTTGTCGGCGGTGATGTTCCGGCTGGGCATCTCGACAGTCATCAGCAGGTAGAGATACAGCCGGTAGAGCCCGAGCCGCCGCCGCGCCCCGGCGTCGAACGGGAACGGCGCCGCCGCCCGGTAGGCGCGTACCAGCGGGTCGTCCGGCTCGTCCTCGGCGCGGCGGAACAGCAGCGGCGACACGAGGTCCATCAGCGGGTCGCCCCACAGGTACCGCTCGCCGTCGACCAGGCCGGTGAGCCGGGGCGTGCCGTCCGGCCCGTCCACTGCCAGCACGTTCCCGGCCCAGCCGTCGAAGTGCAGCAGCGCTGGGCGGTGTACCGCGTCGAGCACTTCCGCGTGCCGCGCCACCAGCTCCCGGATCCGGGTCGCGGGCGCCGGCAGCGGCACCGCCCAGTCCGCGGCGTCGGCGAGCATGTCGTCCACCATGGCCGTGTAGGCGTCCCGCCAGGTCGCCCCGGAGGCCCGGTCGCCGTCGTAGCCGTACCGCTCGCCGGTGACGCCGTGCAGCGCGGCGAGCGCGCGGCCGAACTCCGCGCGCAGCGGCCCGACGTCCGCGCCGGCCCGGCTCAGGTCCCAGAGGGTACGACCTGGTAGCCGCGCCATGAGCAGCCAGTCACCGAGGTCGGGGTCGGTGCCGTGGTGCAGCAGCGCAGGCGTCGGCACCCCCGGTGCGCGGTCGGCCACCAGGCGCAGGTAGTGCGCCTCCGCGCCGATCATGTCGCGCTCGTAGCGCAGCAACGGCACGTGCGGCGCCGGACCGACCTTGAGCACCACGTCCCGGCCGTCGGTGAGGCGTACCCACCAGACGGCGGCGAAGCCGCCACCGGTCAGCGGCCCGCAGCCGGCCACCTCGGCGCCGGATCCGAACGAGGCGGTGAGGTGGCGGCGGACCTGATCCGGGTCGAGGGCACGCTGAGTCGGGCTCACGCTCATGGTCCGGGGAGCGTAGCGCCTGCGGCTGCCTCGTGGGCGCAGCGATTGCGAAGACGTGCGGTACCGGCCGGTGGCACGACCGTGTCAGGCAAGCACCCCCCGCAGGGCCTCCAGTTCGACCTCGGTGGCGCCGGCAGCCTGAAGATAGGCGGAGACCGAGCCGTGGTGGCTGCGGATCCACACCATGGCATGAAGCAGGTGCGCTGCGGTCACCGGGCGGGTGCCGTGTCCGATCGCCGCGCCGGCCGGCGATCCGGTGAGGTCCAGAGCGGCGTTCGAGCGCAGGAAGTCCTGGGTGACCTCCGTATCGGAAGCATTCAGGAGAGTCTGGATGACGGCGACGACGACTCCGGTGCGGTCCTTGCCGGAGGCGCAGTGGACCAGGGCAGGTAGTGCACCAGGGGTGATGAGCTGCCGAATGATCGCGACGGTGGCACGACCCGCCTGCTCAGCCATGTACGGGTACAGCGCCACCTGGTCGTCCGGCCAGCTCTGCTCGGTGAACACCGGAAAGTGGCAGTGCTCGACGCCGAGACCCGCACACCGGTCCGGCCGGTCGGCCACCTCTCGGATGCTGCGGAGGTCGATGACCGTGCGTAGCCCGAGGTCCTCCAGCTCCCGGGCACCCTCGGGCGTCAGGAGATGCAGGGCGCCAGAGCGATACAGGACCCCACGGCGCAACGACCCGACGCCGCCTGCGTCGCGGAGGTTCCGGACGCCGGAACCGCCGGTGGTGGCGTCGGCCGTGGCCCCACGAGTGATCATGGAGGCGACTATACGAGGTCGGTCAGCCGACGCTGGTGGCCTCAGCCGCCTCGCCGGCGACTGCCCCTCTCGACCGTCCTCGCCATCGAACAGTGCGCCCTCTCATCCTGTCCCGTCCGGGATTCCCCGGCCTACCGGCGGCGAGGGAGGTCGTGGTGTGGGAGAGAATCGCCGGGTGGCGAGACGGAAGGCGCGCGAGGGCGCGGGTGAGCGTCC
Organism: Micromonospora sp. CNZ297; assembly: GCF_007827625.1. Taxonomy (NCBI): domain Bacteria; kingdom Bacillati; phylum Actinomycetota; class Actinomycetes; order Micromonosporales; family Micromonosporaceae; genus Micromonospora; species Micromonospora sp. CNZ297. The sequence goes on from NZ_VISU01000013.1 coordinate 108,567, forward strand.
GGCGGCCTGCCCGTGCGGCACCGGCCGGCCGTACGCGGACTGCTGCTCCCCGGTGCACCGGGGCGAGGCGACGGCGGCGACAGCGGAGGCGCTGATGCGGTCCCGGTTCAGTGCGTTCGCGCTCGGCGACGCGGCCTACCTGCGGCACAGCTGGCACTCCACCACCCGCCCTGAGCGGCTGGAGCTGGACCCGGGCACCCGCTGGACCCGGCTGGAGATCGTGGAGACCGGGCAGGGCGGCCTGTTCGACAGCGCCGGGACGGTGCGGTTCCGGGCGCACTACCGCGAGGGCGGGCAGGCGGGCGTCCTGGCCGAGCACAGCCGCTTCGCCCGCGAGGACGGCCGCTGGGTCTACCTGGACGCGCTGCCCGAGTGACGCCTCCCCCGGCGCCGACGGTGGCGGCCCGTGGCGGCGGGTGTTAACAAGGGGCCCTTCCTCTACCGGAGGCGTTAATAAGGGGCCCTTCCTTTCGCCTAGGCGGGGCGCGGGGCGGGCTGGGCCAGCTCGGCGATCTCCCGGGGCAGCTGGGACAGCGCGCGGTTGAACTGGGCCGGCCCGATCACCCGGTGCAGCGCCTGCAACACCGCCCGGGCGCCGCGCTCGGCGTCGGACGGTGTGGCGCCGGAGCGCTCGGCGACCCGGCGCAGGAACTCGTCGTACCCGAAGACCTCGGGGTCCTCGACGCGGGCGCGTGCCAGCAGCGGACGCAGCTCGTGCGCGACGTGCGCGGACAGGTCGTCGGCCTCGCCGCCGCTGATCCGTTCGGCGAGCGTGCGCAGCGTCGCCTCGGTCAGCGCGCGGGCCGTCTCCACCGGCACGCCGGCACGGGCGGAGACCCGCGCGTAGAACTCCGGTTCGGCCATCGTCTGTCCTCCCGTCGCAACGGCACCGTGGCTACCCGCCGCCGGTCCGGGCAAACACCGCCGGCGTCCGGGGACCGCGCAGACACCGTCCCAGGCCGGGCACGCGCCGCCGGCGAATAGGCGCTCAGGCCAGGGCCCGCGCCGCCGAGACGATCGCGCCGACGCCGATGCCGGCCCGGTCGAGCTGCTGGGCGGGGGTGCCGGAGCCGGGCAGCCCGCGTACCGCCAGGTGGTTGACCCGGGCCGGTTCGCCCAGGTCGGCGAGCGCCTCCAGCACCGCGGAGCCCAGCCCGCCCTCCGGGTAGTGGTCCTCGACCACCACCAGCCGTCCGCCGGTCTCCACGACGGTCTCGGCCAGGCGCTGCCGGTCCACCGGTTTGATCGAGTACAGGTCGATCACCCGGGCGTCGATGCCCTCGCGGGTCAGTTCGTCGGCGGCGGCGAGGCAGAGGTGCACCGTGACGCCGGTGCCGAGCAGCGCCACGTCCCCGCCGTCGCGCAGCATCCGGCTGCCGCCGATCGGGAACGGCTCGGCGTCGTCGTAGAGCACCGGGTACGCGCCGCGCGTCGTCCGCAGGTAGCTGACGCCCGGCTGGTCGGGCATCTGGGCGACGAGGGCCGCGCAGGAGACCGCGTCGGCCGGGCACAGCACCGTGGAGCCGGGCACCGCCCGCAGCGCGGCGATGTCCTCCAGCCCCATCTGGGACGGGCCGTCCGGGCCGATCTCCACCCCGGCGTGCGAGCCGACGAGCGCGATGTCGGCCCGGGAGACGCCCGCCATCCGGATGAAGTCGTACGCCCGGGACCAGAACGCGGCGAACGTAGCCGCGAACGGCCGGTAGCCGCGCACCGCCAGGCCCACCGCCGCGGCGGCGAGCTGCTGCTCGGCGATGAACATCTGGAAGAACCGGTCCGGGTACGCGGTGGCGAAGCGCTCCGCCCGGGTGGAGTCGCTGACCTCGCCGTCGAGCGCGACCACGTCGGGCCGGGCCGCGCCGAGGGCGCGCAGCGCGTCGCCGTACGCGTCCCGGGTGGCGACCTTCGCGCCGCGCTCGTACGTCGGCAGTTCCGGTTGCCGGATCTCCGGCGCGGCGGCCCGGGGCGCGGGCGGTGGCTTCGGTCCGGCGACCCGGATGCGCCGGGGGCCGCCGAGCGCCCGCACGGCGCGCTCGGCCAGCTCCGGGTCGAACGGCTTGCCGTGCCAGGACGGGTTGTTCTCCACCTCGGGCACGCCCTTGCCCTTGACCGTGCGGGCCAGCACCACTGTCGGCCCGGTGGCGTCGCGTGCCTGCCCGTACGCCTCGTCGATCGCGCCCGGGTCGTGGCCGTCGACCACGATCGCCCGGCAGCCGAACGCCTCGACGCGCCGCCGGTAGGTGTCCAGGTCCCACTCCAGTTCGGTGGGGCCGCGCTGGCCGAACCGGTTGACGTCCACGATCGTGGTGAGGTTGCGCAGCCCGTAGTGGCCGGCCTTGTCCAGCGCCTCCCACACCGAACCCTCGGCGGTCTCGCTGTCGCCGCAGAGCACCCAGACGTGGGCGGGCGACCGGTCCAGGTACTGGGCGGCGAGCGCCACCCCGACGCCGACCGGCAGGCCCTGCCCGAGCGAGCCGGTGGCGACGTCCACCCAGGGCACCACCGGCGTGGGGTGGCCCTGCAGGCGCGACCCGGATCGCCGGTACGTCTCCAGCAGCTCCTGCTCGCTGATCGCGCCGGTGGCCCGGAACACCGCGTACAGCAGCGGGGAGGCGTGCCCCTTGGAGAAGATCAGGTGGTCGTTGCCGGGGTTGCCCGGGTAGGACCAGTCGTAGCGCAGGTGCCGGGCGACGAGCACGGCGAGCAGGTCGGCGGCGGAGAGGCTGGACGTGGGGTGCCCGGAGCCGGCCATCGTGCTGCACCTGATCGCGTCCACCCGCAGCTGGGCGGCCAGGTCCGCCAGCCCGGTCAGGTCCTCGTCGCGCAGTGTGCGCTCTGCTTCCAACGTCACCGCGATCGTCCCCCGGGGTCGCCGAATTTCCGGACCAACGCTAGGCCGCGAACGCGACCATTGGTCCCTTTTCTGGCGATTCATGCTCGACCGGTGAGCAGCCAGAGCGCCACCAGCAGGTACGGCAGCACCGCGACCGCGAAGGCAGCCGGGTTGCCCATCGCACCGGCGAGCAGCCCGTACCCGGCGTAGAAGGCGACGATGGTCAGGTCGGTGGCCATTCCGGCGAGCGAGGTGACGGTGGCCCGCGCCGACCCGGTGATCCGGGCCTGGAGCCGCACGTCGGCGAGCACCGTGGCCAGCTGGAACGCGGCGAACGCCGCAGCCAGCAGCACGAACCCCGCCGGGTGCCGCAGCAGCGCCCCGGCCGCCGTCGCCGCGGCCGCGAACACGAGCAGACCGGCGTACCCGCTGTGGGACAGCCGCTCGCCCAGCGGCGCGAGCAGCCCGCCCACAGTCATCCCGGCCCACACCAGCAGGAGCAGCAGCGGTACGCCGACCTCGGCCATGCCGGTGTCGGCGGCCAGCAGCCCGGTGTACTCGTCCAGCCCACCCCAGATCGCTGTGACCGCCGCGACCAGCAGCACGGCGGCGCGGACGCGGCGGTCGGCCCGCACCTCGCGCAGGCCCAGGCGCAGGCTGTCCAGCCAGCCGGGCTCGTCGTCACCCGCGCTCGGGACAGGCGCGGCCGGCGGCTGGCGGTGCTCCGGGAAGCGGGCCGCGACGGCAGCCGCCAGCAGGCACGTGACCACGCTCGCCGCGCCGACAGCGAGGTAGCCGCCGAGCGCGAACACCGGCCCGGCGAGCACCCCTGATCCGACCGCGCCGAGCACCTCGGCGGTGCGGGTCCGGCCGATCAGCCGGGCGTACCGGTCGGCCGCGCCGAGGCGTTCCAACTCGGTGAAGACGAGCGCCTCCAGCGCGCCGGAGCGCAGTGCGCCGCCGGCACCCCAGAGCAGGAAGCCCACGGCGAACGCCGGATACGACGGCAGCAGCACCCAGAGCGCGAACCCGGCGGCGGCCAGCAGCGGCGCGAGGCAGAGCAGCAGGCGGCGCGACACCGCGTCGGCCCACACGCCGGAGGGCACCTCCAGCACGATGCCGGCGGCCGCCCAGAGCACGAACAGCGAGGAGATCTGCCCGACCGACAACCCGGTGTCGGCGAACAGCAGCACGTAGAGCGGGTAGAGCAGGACGAGGTCGGTGAGGAACGCGTACCCGTAGAGCGTCGCCGCCAGGCGGCGGGTCGCTGGTACGCGGGCAGGAGCGACGAGCATGGAACCTTCCCACGGGACGTGACGGACACCGGTCGGAATGCACGGCGTCCGCGGCGGCCCGCGGCCTCGTCGCTCAGGAAGGCATCAACATCGCCAGGTCATGCCGGGATCCTATCCGCCGCGAGGCGCCCGGGTGGTCCCCCGGCGGGCACGAATTCGGGGCGGGACCGTGTGGTCCCGCCCCGGTTCGTCTCCGCTGTTCGGGTCAGCGGCGGAACTTCTCCACGTCGGCCTGCGGAATGACCATGGTGGCCTCGTTGTCCGCGGCCTGCTCGGCGGTCGGCTGGCGCGGCGTGGTCGGCTGGGTGCGCTCGGAGTCGGCGTACGCCGGAATGTGCTGCGTGGCCTCCGCGCCCGCCTGCGACGGCACCGGCTCGGTGGGGTCCTCACTTGCGGCGGCCGTGGTCGACGGGGTGGCCGGGTACGCCGGCACCGGCTGCGTGCGGTCCGCCTCGGCGTCGCGGCTCACCGGCTGGGTCAGCTCGGACTCCGCGTACGGGCCGGTCGCGGCGAGCCGGGCCTCGACGTCGCGCCGGCCGGCCTGGTACGCGCGGGCGTGCGTGGCGATGGTGCGCGACTCCTCCTCGGCCCGGGTCAGCCAGTTCTCCCAGCGGCTCTGCATCGGCCGGACCAGCCCGCCGCCGACGCCGACGACCAGGATGCCGCCCACGGTGGCGAGCACCGCGATCAGCACCGGGGTGGTGACGGTGGTGGCGACGCCGATCTGGTTGAGCGCGGCGATGACGCCGAGGCCCAGGATGAACACCGAGGCGAGGTTCGCCAGCACCCGGCCGTACGAGAGGCCACCGAGCGCGCTGGAGATGATGTCCTTCACCGCGCGGGCGATGGCCGCGGCGACCACCACGATGACGATGGCGACGAACGCCCGGGGCAGCCAGGCGATCACGCCGGCGATCAGGTCGGAGATGGGGTTCGGGCCCCAGATGCCGAACGCGAGCTGCAGCGTCACCAGCAGCACCCCGTAGTAGGCCAGCTTCGCGACGATGTCGCTGGCGTCGTACTTCGAGCGGGCCAGCGCGGTCTTGATCCCGCCGCGCTCGACGGCCCGGTCGAAGTGGACCCGCTCCAGCACCTTGTCCACGAGCTTCAGCACGGCCTTGGCGATCAGCCAGCCGACGACCAGGATCGCGACGAACGCGACCGCCTTGGGCAGGAACAGCATCACCGAACGGAACGCGTCGCCCACCGCGTCCCCGAAGTTGTCTCTCATCGAAGGGCCTCCACGTGCATGGTCCAGGTTTGTTCGGGTGGGGCTACCCGGACGGGCGCGCGCGGAAACGCGGTCAGCCTCCGGGGCAGCGGTAGACGACGCGGGTGCTGGCCTGCGCCGTCGTCGGTTCGACGATGTTGACGGTGGCGATGCCGGTGGTCGTACCGACCCCGGTGAACGTCCACTTGAGGGTGAGCGCGGCGGTCTGCTGCCCGCTGCCGACCCGTTCGGTGAGCACGGCGCCGGGCGGCGCGTCGGAGCGGAACCACTGGTACCGGATCGTTCCGCCGCGCCCGTTGGTGCGCACGGTGGCCACCACGTCGACAGTCACGTCGCAGGCGACACCGGCCGGCCGGGGCACCGCGACGGTGACCCCCTCGACCTCCAGCGGGCGCAGCCGCTGCCACAGGTAGAGGCCGACAGCCAGCAGCAGCACCACGGTGAGCAGCGTGGACAGCACCGAGACGACGCGACGCCAGGCCGGACGCGGCCGTATCGGCGGCGCGGTGGGCCAGGGCGGCGCGGGCGGCGGCGTCGCCGGCACGCCCGGCCCGAAGCGCAGCTCACCGCCCGGGGCCGGCACGCCACTCACCGCCCGCGCGTGGCCGGTCCGATCCGGGTACGCCCCGGCGCCGGTCGCCGCCGTCCCGGTGGTGTGACCTCGATGCGGTACGCCGGTGGGCTGCCAGGAGGCGGTGGGCTGCCACGATGCGGTCGGTTCCGCGCCGTGGCGCTGGGGCGGTTCCGCGCTCGGACGCGGGTGGACGGTGGCCTGTCCGGTCGCGTTTCCCGGTGCTGGGCGCATCTGGACCGTCGCCTCGCCCGCCGAGCCGTCGAGGGCCGGACTCAGACTCACTGTCCGCTCCCCCGCCCTGCTGTCCGGAGCCGCCACGAAGTGAACGGTCGCCTCACCTGTGTCGTCTGCCCGGCCCGGGCGGATGTGCACGGTCGGCTCGGCATCGGGCGGTGTCGCCGTGGCCGAGGCGGCGAGGTCTGCGGTGCGGTCGTCCCCGCCGGGGATCGCCGTCAGGTGGACTGTGGGTTCGGCGGTGGGTGGCTGGGCGGCCCTCGCCCCGGGGAGGTGGACGGTGGGCTCCGACCTGCCGGTCGCCGCCGGGGTGTCGACGGCGAGCCGGACGGTCGGCTCCGCGCTGTCGATGACCAGTGCCGTCGTCGGTTCCCCACCCTCGGCAGCCGGCTCCGCCTGCATGACGGCGAGCGGCACCGTCGAGCCGGCGTCGGCTCGGGGCCGGGTGAGATGGACGGTGGGCTCGGCGGCGTCCGCGTCGCCGGTGAGCGGCAGGGCGCGGGTGGGCAGCGCCTCGGTGGGCTCGTCGGGGCGGGTCACGCCGACCGTCCCCGGGACGGGCTGCGGTGCGGGGCAGCGGGCACTGTCGTACTCCTAGCCGGGGGTGCAGTCGTGGTAGAGCGTCACGTACACCGGTGACGTCGAGGTGGTCGTGTTGCCGGCGGCGTCGGCGGCGGTGACCCGGATGGGGATGCGGGCGCTGCGCTTGGGCGTGGACAGCGGGCCGAGCGTGCCGGTGAACAGCCCGCGCCCGGCGGCGGCCATCCGGATCGTGCCGGTGGCGCCGTCGACGGTGTAGACGAAGGTGACCGTGAGCGCGGCCGGGCCGCTGCGATCGTCGGTGACGGTGGCGGTGACGGTGCTGCTCTTGGCGCCGTAGGGGCAGCCCTTCGGGTCCAGCTCGCCCGGGTCGGCGCTCACGCCGTCCACGACCGGCGCTGTCACGTCCGGTGGCGGCGGGCTGGTGGTGCGCGACGCGCTGGGGGTGGGTGTGCCGGTTCGGGTCGGCGTCCCCGTCGGATCGGGGGTGGCCGACGGCGCGGGAGGTGGCGGCGCGGCGGACACGGTGGACGGGCCGGGTGTCGGTGACGGGCTGGGTGTCTCGGCGCCGGTCGGGTCCGGTACGGGTGCGCCGGTGGTGGCGGGGGCGGCGCTCGCCGGGCCGGTCGGGCCCGCGGCGGACGTGTCGTCGTGGGCGGCGTAGCTGTAGCCGGCGCCGCCGGCCAGGACGGCGGCGGCCAGGGCACCGGCGGCGAGGACGGTACGGGTGCGGCCCTTACGGAACCGTCCGCCCCGGCCGGTGGTGGTCGTGCCGAGTTCGGTGTGCGCGACGGCGGTGGCGCCCTCGGCCCGGTCCGGGAACGGCCACAGCGCGGCCAGCAGCAATGCCCGCCGAGCCAGCTCGCGCAGCCCGCGTTCCTCCCATTCCGGGCCGTAGCCGGTGCCGGCGACCCGTTCCAGCAGCTCCAGGAACGCCTCGGCGGACGGCGGGCGCTCGTCGGGGCGCTTGGCCATGCCGTGGCGCAGCAGTTCGTGCACCGGCGGGGGTGCCGCCTCGGCGGGGATCGGCGCGCTGGCGTGCTGGTCGCGCAGGGAGAGCAGGTCCGGTCCCTGGTACGGGGGGCGGCCGGTGAGGCACTCGAAGAACGTGGCGGTGGCGGCGTAGACGTCGCACGCGGGGCCGGCCGGGGCGCCGGTCCACTGCTCGGGGGCCATGTAGCGGGGCGTGCCGGACACTGTGGTGTCGGAGCCCTGGCCGATCGGCATGGCGATGCCGAAGTCGGCGAGCTTGCTCAGCCCGGCGCCGGTGACCAGCACGTTCTCCGGTTTGTAGTCGCGGTGCACGACGCCGTGGGTGTGTGCGGCGGCCAGGCCGGCGAGTGAGCCCTTGAGGACGCAGAGCGCGGCCTCGGGTGTGGTCGGGCCGTGTTCGCGCAGCATCTGGCGCAGTGAGACGCCGTCGACCAGTTCCATCACGATGGCGGCGCCGTGCGGGCTCTCCACGTACTCGTAGAGGCGGCTGACGTTCGGGTCGTCGATCTCGCCGAGGAGCCGGGCCTCGGTGCGGAACGCGGTCCGGAACGCCGAGTCCTCGCCCAGGTCGCGGATCAGGTACTTGATCGCGACGGGGGTGCCGGTCGCGTCGTGGGTGGCGAGCACGACGCTGCCCGACGCGCCGACACCGAGCCGGCGGACCGGGGTGTATCCGGACAGTTCCCAGCCGCTCATGCGACAGACTCCACGGCGTCCCACGGGCGGATGTCGGACGCCGCCTCGCTCGTCATTCTCACCGTGGCGCAGCCGACGGCCATCGCCGCAACGGCTGTTTCCGGACGCCGGTCGGCGCCCCGTTCCCCGCGCGGCGCCTCACCGCGCGGCAGGTGGTCGGTATCGGACACACCGTCACGATTACCAGACCCCGGCAACAGCCGTCACCTCGTCGATCATGAAGTTGACAGGGACAAAGAGGACGGATCCCGCCGCCAACTTCATGATCGACGGAGAGGGGGCACGGCGGGAGCGGGCGGGAGAGGGGGCGCGGGTCAGAAGCGGCGGGGTGCGGGGATGCCTGCGGGTGGAGGGGTGCGGAGCAGCCAGAGGGGGTTGCTCGCGCCGACGATCTCGCCGTCGCGGTCGCGGACCTGGGTGCGGACGTACGTGCCGGCGCCGACGCGCACCGGCAGGTCGTACCAGCCCTGCCGCAGCTGCCGCCAGGGGACCTGCCCGACCCGGACCGCCGGTGTCGGGTCCGCGACACCGGCCCGGTCGACGTCGCCGGTGACCGTCTCCAGCGTGGCCCCGGCCGGCAGGTCGGTGGCGCGCAGCCGCACCGTGACGGTGTCCTCGGCGAGCACGGCGAGCGCGCCCATCGCGCTGCGGCCGCCCAGTTCCAGGTCCAGCGCGCCCCGGTAGCCGGTCAGGTCGGCGAACCACGCCTGCCCGGCGCGCAGCGCCGCGACCAGGTCGTCCCGGCCGGTCGAGGCAGCCCACACGGAGGTGACGTTGCGGTCCCGGCCGGCCCGCCAGTCGGTGCCGTCGTGGTCGTCGGTGACCCCGACGGCGGTGAGCGGGATCGCGTTGCGGGCCGCCACGTCGTACGCCCAGAGGTGGTCCTCGACCGGCCGGCGTCCGATCTCGATCAGGTCGACGCCGAGCGCGCCGCGGCTGACCAGCAGGCGGGCCAGTGATTCGCGGCGTTCGGTGTCCAGCGGGTGGTTCCAGCACACCACCCCGCCGTGCGCGTGCAGGAACTCCACCATCCGTTCGGTGGCGTCGACGTCGTTGTCCCGGTACGGCGGGGACGGGAAGCGCGGCAGTGTGCCGTCGCCGCCGAACCAGTTGAGGTGCCGCACCATCGACACCTCGTACGCCCGGTGGTGGGTGACGCCGGGGTACGCGCCGTCGTAGCCGCGCAGCACCTCGGCGCGCATCTCCTCGCCCGCCTGGCCGGCGCGGCGGGCGCGGTCGAAGACGAGCCGGTCCACCAGGTACGCGCCGCGCCCACCGCCGGCCGCAGTCACGCCGAGGCGCAGCCCGCGCAGCGAGTTGTCCCCGGCGACCAGGTCGGGCCAGAGCCGCCGCACGTCGGCGAGCAGATCGAACGTGTGCCGCCGCCAGGCGCCGGGCGGGGCGGGCAGCTCGACGGTGCCGTGCCGGCCGTCCACCGTGTGCCGGACCGTGTCCACGCCGCCGAGGCGGTAGCGCAGCACGAGCTGCCCGGCGGGCCGGCCGGGTCCGGCCGGGTGATGCGACAGCGCGAGCTCCACGGTGAGCGTGGCGTCCCGCCCCGCCGCTTCGGGGCGTACGTCGAGGTGCAGTGTGGTGTCGGAGATGTTGGCGGTGTGCGTCCAGTTCCACGCCTTGCCCGCGTACCAGAGGGTGCCGGAACCGGCGGCGGTGAGGCGCAGCGCGCGGCCCGGGCCGTCGGGGGCGTCCGGCGCGTCCACGAAGTCGGCGGCCGAGGCGGTCAGCCGTCCCTCGGTGGCGGGCTGCCAGGTCCAGGCGAGGCCGCCCTCACGTTCCTCCGGGCCGTCGAAGTGGACGACCCGGCGGTGGTCGTGGGCGGCCACCCGGAAGTCGTGGTCGGTCCACCACAGCACGTCGACGCCGTTGCGGCGGGCCTGGTCGAGGTGGGCAGCGTAGCTGGCCACGCCCTCGCTGAACGAGGCGTGCAGGTGCATCGCCATGCTGACCGGCCGCCGGCCGCGCGGCGGGGGCGGCGGCCCGTCGTTCGTGGCGGCCAGCCCGATCGGCACGCCGAGCCCGGCGACCGCCAGCCCGCCCGCGGCGACGAGCACGCTGCGCCGGTCCAGCCGCCCCCGACCCGCCATGCCACTCCCCCGTCCGCCCGGGCCAGCGTACGGGCGGAACCTCAGCGCGGGGGCACCGCCACCCGGGCGGCGAGCGGGCGTCCGGCCAGCCGCCGGATCGTCAGGTACGCCTCGCAGCCGAGGCAGAGCCCGAACGCGGCGTTGAGGAAGGCGGCGGCCAGCGCCGCGCCGGTGGCGGCCAGGCCGAGCGCGGGCAGCCCGGCGAACCAGCCGGCCGCGCCGACGACGCTGAAGACCAGGCCGACGACCTGGGCGAAGCGCACCGGCGCGACCGGCTCCAGCTCCGCCGGCGGGTCCAGCCGGGGCGCCACCAGGGCGCGGAACAGCAGGCCGTACGGGCCGACGCGCGGGTTCAGGGCGGTGAGCGCGAACACGACGGCCTGGGCGAGCAGGAGCAGCCCGGAGCCGGTGACGAGGACGATCGCGAGGACGACTGTGGTGAGGACGGCGGCGAAGCGCGGTCCCCGGGGGTCGAGCAGCATGGGGTGGGTCCGTTCGTGCGGGGGGGGCGGTCGGTCAGGCGGGACGCGCCGCCGCACAGAGGCTCGTGGCGAGCCGGCCGTGGTCCACCACCCGGCGGCGGGTCAGCCGTACGCCGGTCATCGCGCCGCCCCGGCCGTGAGCGCGGCGATCAGGTCGTCGCGGTCGGGCACGCCGGCGGCCCGGCGCACCACGCGGCCTGCGGCGTCCACCACCAGCACCGTCGGGGTACGCCACACGTCCAGTTCCCGGGCCGCGTCGAGGTGTTCGTCCACGCCCACCTCCAGCACCGCGATCCCGTCGAGGCGGGCGGCGACGTCGGCGAGCACCCGGCGGGCGGCCCGGCAGGGCGCGCAGACCGGGGCGGAGAACTGCACCAGCGTGACCTCGCCGGGGCGTACCCCGAGGGCGGTGAGGGTGGCCCGGTGCGGCGCGTCGGCGGCCGATGGGCGCTTCCGGACGGCGCGCAGCCGCCCGTCGTGGCGGCGGCGCCACCAGCCGAACGCGGTGGCGGCCGCGAGCACCGCGACGAGCACGACGATCCCGGTCGGGCTGGGCGACTGCACGGGCCCAGGCTGCCACGGCGGGTCGCGGAAGGCCATGGTCCGTCCCGGTCAGCGGACGTGAGATCGCCTACTCCGGCGGTAGGAGCAACCGGCTCACCGGCCGGTGAACGTCGCTTTTGTCCTCTGGCGCACCGCGCGAGCTTGGCAATATTCTCCACCACGCGCGCAATCGTTGCAGTTCCTTTACATCGCCCGGCGCCGGCCGGGCCATCGAGGAGGCGAGATGCACTTCGACCACCCCGAGCTGGACCGCCGTACGCTGCTGAGGGCCGGTCTCGGCGCCGCCGCGGTCGCGGTCGTCTGCAGTGAGCTCGCCCTGCCGGGCACCGCGCAGGCCGCGCCGGGCGCGGACCTCGACTGGATCATCAGCTGCGATGAGTGGGCCGCCCGCCCGCCGGCCGACCCGCTGTCGGTGAGCGCGATCCCGACCAACAAGATCATCGTGCACCACATGGCGTTCCCGAACGTCACGGACTACTCCGAGGAGCACGCCAAGCAGCTCGCCCGCGACTGCCAGGACCTGCACATGGACGGCAACGGCTGGTCCGACACCGGGCAGCACTTCACTGTGAGCCGCGGCGGTCACGTCCTGGAGGGACGCCACGGCAGCCTGGACCGGCTGCGCGCCGGCGACCGGCAGATGATCGCCGCGCACTGCCCGGGCGAGAACGGGCGGGCCATCGGCATCGAGAACGAGGGCACCTACGTCACCGAGACGCCGCCGGAGGAGCTGCTCGACTCCCTCGCCCGGCTGTGCACAGCGATCTGCCGGCAGTACGGGCTGCACGCCCACGACATCTTCGGTCACTGGGACTTCCGCGCCACGCTCTGCCCGGGCGCGATGTTCTACCGGGAGTTCCCGGCGCTGCGCCGCGCGGTGTTCAAGAAGCTCGGCACGAAGCTGGGCGACGTACCGGCCCGCCGCTGGCCTGACATCTGGCGCTTCGTCGGCGGCCCGGTGGTCCGGGTCGCGCAGTACCTGCTCACGTTCCGCGGCTACACCGTGCCGGTGACGGGCGTGTTCGACGCGGCAACGGTCGCGGCCGTGCAGGACTGGCAGGCGCGCAACGGCATCCCGGTCGACGTCGACGCCACGCTCACGGCGCCGACGTGGGAGACCCTGGCCCCGGAGCTGGACCAGAAGTCGTCGGGCGTCCCGGTGGTGGCCGCGCAGTTCATGCTCGCCTCCAAGGGCTACGCCGAGGTCACCCCGACCGGCGAGTACGACCACGCCACCCGCACTGCGGTGAAGGACCTCCAGCGCCTGCACGGACTACCGCCCAACGGCAAGATCAGCACCACTACCTGGTGCGCGCTCGTGGGGGGTGTGGTGCGCCAGTCGTTCCGCAAGCACTGACGGCGCACCGGCGGGGAGAGCGGTGGGGGTGGCAACGGCGCCACCCCCACCGCGTCGTTGCGGGATGGAACGCGACGAAACGTCGGCATTGACGACTGGTGAACGACGGCTATCCCGGACGGCGGTGGTACGCCGATCATTGCCCGCAGATAGATATGAGTCATTCTCACCTCCGGGCAGAACGCCCGGGCGCGGAGGCCGAGACGCCGTCAGCCGGGCGTACCGAACGGCCCTACTCCGCGTCCCCCGGAGGATCGCCATGCCATTACCCGCCATCCGTGCCCGCCTCGCGGCGCTCACCGCCGCCGCCCTCACCGCGAGCGTCCTGACGGTCATCGCGCCGGCACCGGCGCTCGCCGCCACCACGTTCACCCCCGACGACTACTGCCTCGGCCAGTGCGCCGACATCCTGCCCCCCGGGCAGAACGGCAACGCCACACTCGCCGGCATCCTGGCTCACCAGGCGCTCGGCACCCGTCCCGCGCACTCCAGCGACCAGCTCGACGAGTACGCCAACCTGGTCTACAACTACGCCGGGCTGACCGACGAGCAGATCGCCCACTTCTACAACGACGCCTCGTTCGGCGTCCCCGACGCCCAGGTCGAGAGCAGGATCTCGCCACGCTCGGACGTCACCATCGTGCGGGACAAGGCCACCGGCGTCCCGCACGTCACCGGCACCACCCGCGCCGGCACCATGTTCGGCGCCGGGTACGCCGGCGCCCAGGACCGGCTCTGGGTGATGGACCTGCTGCGGCACGTCGGCCGCGGCAACGTCAGCTCGTTCGCCGGCGGCGCCCCCGGCAACCGGGAGCTGGAGCAGAGCGTCTGGGCCAACTCGCCCTACACCGAGGCGGACCTCCAGGCCCAGGTCGACGCGCTGCGCCTCAAGGGCACCCGGGGCCAGCAGCTCTACACCGACGTCGTCGACTACATCGCCGGCATCAACGCCTACATCGACAAGTCGATCGCCGACGACAACTACCCCGGCGAGTACGTGCTCACCGGCGCCGGGAAGCCGAAGCACTTCACCATGACCGACCTGATCGCCACCGCCGGTGTCATCGGCGGGCTGTTCGGCGGGGGCGGCGGCAGCGAGATGCAGTCCGCGCTGGTCCGGGTGGCCGCCCGGGCCAAGTACGGCCCGACCGAGGGCGACCGGGTCTGGACGGCGTTCCGCTCGCAGAACGACCCGGAGACCGTGCTGACGCTACACGACGGGCAGAGCTTCCCGTACGGCGCGACGCCGCCCGGCGCCACCAGCGCGGTGCTGCCGGACGCCGGGACGGTGGTCGCCGAGCCGCTCGCGTACGACGCCACCGGCGGAGCCGCCGCCCGCACCGGCAGCAGCGCCGCCACCAAGGACCTGGTCGGTGGCCTGTCCAACCTGCGGGCGCACGGCATGTCCAACGCGGTAGTGGTCTCCGGCCGGCACACCACCACCGGCAACCCGGTGGCCGTGTTCGGCCCGCAGACCGGCTACTTCGCGCCGCAACTGCTCATGCTCCAGGAACTCCAGGGGCCGGGCATCAGCGCACGTGGCGCGGCGTTCGCCGGGCTGAACCTCTACGTGCTGCTCGGCCGCGGCCAGGACTACGCGTGGAGCGCCACCTCCGCCTCCCAGGACCTGACCGACACGTACGCCGTGCCGCTGTGCACCACCGACGGCAGCGCGCCGACACTGCGCTCCAACCGCTACCTCTACCGCGGCCAGTGCCTCGCCATGGAGGTGCTGGAGAAGCGCAACTCCTGGTCGCCGACGCTCGCCGACTCCACCCCGGCCGGCGCGTACACGCTGCGCTCGCTGCGCACCAAGTACGGGCTGGTGGCCTACCGGGGGCTGGTGAACGGGCAGCCCACCGCGTTCACCAAGCTGCGCTCCACCTACCGGCACGAGGCCGACTCGGCGATCGGCTTCCAGGCGTACAACGACCCGGCGGCGATGGGCAGCGCGGCGGCGTTCCAGGCGTCCGCGGCCAGCGTCGGGTACGCGTTCAACTGGTTCTACGTCAACTCGACCGAGGCGGCGTACTACAACTCCGGCTCCAACCCGGTCCGCCCGTCCGGGCTCGACCCGAACCTGCCCGCGAAGGCGGAGCCGGCGTACGAGTGGGCCGGCTGGAACCCGGACACCAACGACGCCACGTACGCCCCGGCGTCGGCCCACCCGCAGTCGGTCAACCAGGACTACTACGTCAGCTGGAACAACAAGCAGGCGCGTGACTTCGGCGCGGCCGACGGCAACTTCAGCTACGGCGCGGTGCACCGGGGTCAGCTGCTCGACGGTCCGGTGCGCGCGGCGATCGCCCAGCGCAAGGTCGGCCGCGCCGACATCGTGCGGATCACCGCCGAGGCGGCGGTGACCGACCTGCGCGGCCAGCAGGTCCTCGGCGAACTGCTGCGGGTGCTCGACAGCACGCCGGTTACCGACCCGGCGCTGGCCGCCGCGGTGACCAAGCTGCGGGCCTGGCAGCAGGCCGGTTCGCGGCGGGTGGAGACGTCACCCGGCTCGAAGGTCTACCAGCACGCCGAGGCCATCCGGATCTTCGACGCCTGGTGGCCGCTGCTCGCCTCGGCGCAGTTCCGTCCCGGCCTCGGCCCCGACCTGTACGGCGCGCTCGTCGGCGCCCTCCAGGTCAACGAGGCGCCCTCGGGCGGCCAGAACGGCGCCCGCGACGGCACCGTGCACTGGGCGGCGCAGGGCCAGGCCCACAAGGGCTCGGCGTTCCAGTACGGCTGGTGGGGTTACGTCGACAAGGACCTGCGGGCCGTGCTCGGCGACCCGGTGGCCGGCGGGCTCGGGCGCACGTACTGCGGCAACGGCAACCTGGGCGCGTGCCGGCAGTCGCTGCTCGACACGCTCGGTCAGGCCGCGGCGGCGCCGGCGACCACCGTCTACCCGGGCGACTCGTCCTGCGGGGCGGGCGACCAGTGGTGCGCGGACTCGATCGCCCAGTCCGGGCTCGGCGGCATCACCCACCCGCTGATCGCCTGGCAGAACCGGCCCACGTACCAGCAGGTCGTCTCGTTCCCGGCGCGCCGGGGCGACGCGGTGACCAACCTGGCGCAGGGCCGTACCGCCACCGCGTCCAGCACGCAGTTCCTGACCAGCAACACCCCGGCGAAGGCGGTGGACGGCAGTCTCGGCACCCGGTGGGCCAGCAGCTACAACGACAACCAGTGGCTGCGGGTGGATCTCGGATCGGCCCGGACGATCAGCCGGGCGGTGCTGCGGTGGGAGGCCGCGTACGCCACCGGCTACCGGATCGAGGTCTCCGGTGACGGCAACTCCTGGCAGCCGGTGTTCAGCACCACCGCCGGCAACGGCGGCGTCGACAACGTGACGTTCGCCCCGGTCAGCGCACGCTACGTGCGGATGTACGGCGTCACGCGGGCCACCTCGTACGGCTTCTCGCTCTACGAGTTCGAGGTCTACGGACGGTGACCGCACGCGACCGGCCGGCGGGGACTCCCGCCGGCCGGTCGTCGTGTCCAGGCAGGTCAACGCCGTCGATTCGAACATGTGTGCGAAGATGGCGGGGTGTCGAGCGAGGCCACCATCCTGCACGCCGACCTGGACGCGTTCTACGCCTCGGTCGAGCAGCGCGACGACCCCCGGCTGCGCGGCCGGCCGGTGATCGTCGGCGGCGGCGTGGTGCTCGCGTGCAGCTACGAGGCCAAGGCCCGGGGCGTGCGCAGCGCGATGGGCGGCCGGCAGGCGCGGCGGCTCTGCCCGGACGCGATCGTGGTGCCGCCCCGGATGGCCGCGTACACGGCCGCCAGCCGGGCGGTATTCGAGATCTTCCGGCACACCACCCCGCTCGTCGAAGGGCTCAGCATCGACGAGGCGTTCCTCGACGTGGGTGGGCTGCGGCGGCTTGCCGGAGCGCCGGCCGCCGTCGCGGCCACGCTGCGGGAACGGGTACGCCGCGAGGTCGGCCTGCCGATCACCGTCGGCGTGGCCCGGACGAAGTTCCTGGCGAAGGTGGCCAGCGGCGTGGCGAAGCCGGACGGGCTGCTGGTGATCGAGCCGGACCGGGAACTGGCGTTCCTGCACCCGCTGCCTGTCGAACGGCTGTGGGGCGTCGGCCCGGTCACCGCCGCGCGGCTGCGCGACCGCGGCATCCGTACCGTCGGGCAGGTGGCCCGGCTGGACGAGCCGGCGCTGGTGTCGCTGCTCGGCGCGGGCGCCGGGCGGCACCTGCACGCCCTGGCGCACAACCGCGACCCCCGGGCGGTGCAGGTGGGCCGCCGCCGCTCCTCGATGGGCGCGCAGCACGCGCTGGGACGCGGCCCGCACTCCCCCGCCGACCTGGACGCGGTGCTGGCCGGGCTGGTCGACCGGGTCACCGGCCGGATGCGCGCGGCCCGGCGCACCGGCCGCACGGTGACGCTGCGGCTGCGCTTCGCCGACTACACACGGGCCACCCGGTCGCACACCATCGACGAGCCGACCGCGCAGACCGGGCCGCTGCGGGCCGCCGCCCGTGACCTGCTGCGCGCCGCGCTGCCGCAGATCGCGGAACGGGGCGTCACGCTTCTCGGCGTGTCGGTGGGCAACCTGGGCAGCGGGCACACCCAGCTCACCCTGCCGTTCACCGCCGAACCCGGTCCGGCGCTGGACGCCGCCGTCGACGCGGTGCGGGACCGCTTCGGCTCGCGGGCGCTGACCCGCGGCGTGCTGCTCGGCCGCGACCCGGGCGTCGAGATGCCCCGGCTGCCGGACTGACCGCCCGGCCTCCTCCCGGAGTAGGAGACGGGCTCCGACCCGTGGCCGCGGGTGCGGCCTCCGGGCGGGCGCGACCGGCCCGGCCCGTCACGAGCATCTACAGGCATGACTACCCTGCGGAACCGGGCGGCCGGATGGCACCGCCCCCTGATGCTCCTCGTGTCCGCGATGGCGGTGCTCACCGTCGTCGCCGCGGTCGGCGTCGTGGCCGACCCGCGCGTGCTCACCGGCGCGCCCATCTGGCTCAAGCCGCTGAAGTTCGCGATCTCGTTCGTGCTCTACGGCGTCACGCTCGCCTGGATGCTGTCCCTGCTGCCCCGCCGCAGCCGGGCGGCCGAGCGGGCCGCCACCGTGATCGTGGCCATGTCCGTGCTGGAGATGGTCGTCATCGTGGGTCAGGTGCTCCGGGGCACCACCAGTCACTTCAACGGGACCACGACGCTGAACGCGGTGCTGTTCGACGTCATGGGCGTGGCGATCACCGTGTTGTTCGCGGCCCAGTTCGTGCTGGCGGTCGTGCTGGCCCGCCGGTCCCTTCCGGACCGGGCCGGTGGGTACGCGGTCCGGCTCGGTCTCGCCGTGTCCCTGCTCGGCATGCTCGTCGCGTTCCCGATGGTGGTGCAGCGCCCGGCCGGCGCGGCCGCCGGGATCAGCGGCGCGCACAGCGTCGGTGTGCCCGACGGCGGCCCGGGGCTGCCGCTGCTCGGATGGAGCACCACCGGCGGTGACCTGCGCGTCGGGCACTTCGTCGGGATGCACGCGTTGCAGGCGCTGCCGCTGCTGGCGATCCTGCTCGACCGGTTCCTCGGCGCGCGGCTGGACGAGCTGACCCGGGCCCGGCTGGTGCTCGTCGGCGGCGCCGCGTACGCCGGGCTCACCCTGCTGGTGACCGGGCAGGCGTTGCGCGGGCAGCCGCTGGTGGCCCCGGACGCGCTCACGCTCGCCGCGGCGGGGGTGCTGGTGGCGGCCACGGCGACGGCCACCACGCTGGTGCTGGCCCGCCGCAGCCGGCGTACCGGTGTGGTGCTGGTCGGATGAGCACCACGGTCTCCGGCCCGCTCGGCCCGGCGGTCCACCTCGGACCGCCGGGCGGGTGGCGGCGGCCGGTGAACGCGGTGGCCTCCGGCCGCACCGGTTGCCTAGGCTGACGCCGTGGCCTGGGTCGGTCGGCTGTTCGACGCGCGCGACACGCTCGCGCGGATTCTGCTGCTGGACCTCAGCGGCATCGGCTACCTGGTCTTCGGCGCGCACGGCGGCCCGGCCGCC
This sequence comes from Micromonospora sp. CNZ297, assembly GCF_007827625.1. NCBI lineage: Bacteria > Bacillati > Actinomycetota > Actinomycetes > Micromonosporales > Micromonosporaceae > Micromonospora > Micromonospora sp. CNZ297. Next base: position 127,463 of record NZ_VISU01000013.1, read on the forward strand.
ACCGGTACGCAGTGGGCGCTGGCGGTCCCGGCGTTCGTGCTGGCGCTGCTGTGCCACCGCCGTCCGCTGCTGAACCTGCTGATCCAGGCGGTCCTGCTGGTCGCCGCGCTCGTCCTGGTCGACGACGTGATGATCAACCAGGTCGGTGCGAGCTGGGCGCTGCTGGAGCTGACGATGCGGGCCACCCGGCCCCGCACCGTCTGGCTGGGCGCCGGGCTGCTCGCCGTCGTCGACCTGACCAGCCTGATCGGCGAACCGGTCCGCGCGGCGCTCACCGGCCTGTTCGGGCTGGCCGTCACCGTCGGCCTGCCGCTGCTGCTCGGGCTGGTCGTGCGGACCACCCGGGAACTCGGGCGGCAGGCCGAGGAGCGGGCCGAGGCGGAACGGCGACGGCGCGAGTCGGAGAGCCGGGCGGCCCGTGCCGACGAGCGCGGCGCCATCGCCCGGGAACTGCACGACGTGCTCGCGCACCACGTCGCGTCGATGGTGCTACGGGTCGGCGTGGCCCGGCACGTGCTGCCGGACCTGGACCCCCGGGTCGGCGAGGTGTTCGACGACGTGCACGCCACCGGCACGGCCGCCCTGACCGACCTGCGGCGGCTGGTGGCGGTGCTGCGCGACCCGGACGGCCTCCGCGGCGACGCCGCCCTGACCGCGATCGAGCCGACGGCGCTGCCGGCCGCGCTCGGCGCGGCGGTCGACCGGGCCCGGCAGGCAGGCGTCGTGGTGGAGGCCGACATCGACCCCGCGGTCGGCACGCTCGACGCGGTACGCGGCCAGGCGGTGCTGCGACTGACCCAGGAGGCGTTGACGAACGTGGCGAAACACGCCGGCGCGGCGGCCCGCGCACACCTGACCGTGTCGGTCGAGGACGGCGCGGTGCACTGGACGGTGACCGATGACGGGCGGGGCGCCGCGCCGGCCGGGGTGCCCACCGGCGGCGGCCACGGCATCGTCGGGATGCGGGAGCGGGTCGAGGTGCTCGGCGGGCGGCTGGAGGCCGGGCCCACCGGGTCCGGCTGGCGGGTCCGGACCGTGCTGCCCCCGGCCGAGTCCGCCCACCGGGCGCCCCGGCCCCGGGCGGGCACGCCGGAGCCGGCGTGATCCGGGTGCTGCTGGTCGACGACCAGCACCTCATCCGGGCCGGCCTGCGGATGCTCTGCGATGCCCAGCCCGACCTCGAGGTCGTCGGCGAGGCCGACAACGGCCGGGACGCGGTCGCCCTCGCCGCGCGGCTGCGACCCGACGTGGTGGTGATGGACCTGCGGATGCCCGGCGTCGACGGGATCACCGCGACCAGCCGGATCCTCGCCGACCGGCCCGCCACCCGGATCATGGTGCTCACCACGTTCGGCGACGACGACCACCTCTACCCCGCGCTCACCGCAGGTGCCTGCGGGTTCCTGCTCAAGGACGCGCCCCCGGCCGACCTGCTCGACGGCGTCCGCCGCGCCGCCGCCGGGGACAGCCCGTTCAGCCCGGACGTCCTGCGCCGGCTGGTCGAACGCGCGGTGCACGCCCGCGCCGGCGCGCCCCGGCGTACGGCCGACCTGACCGCGCGCGAGCAGGACGTGCTGGACCTGGTCGCCGACGGGCTGTCGAACACCGAGATCGCCGACCGGCTGCACATCGGGGTGACCACAGTGAAGACGCACATCACCAGCCTGATGACCAAGACCGGCAGCGCCAACCGGGTACGCCTGGCGCTGTGGGCGCGCGGCGGCTGACCCGGTCACTCCTCGATCGCGCCGCCCACCGCCCGCAGGTGCGCCCGGAACGTCAGCGCCGGGTCCGCCTCCCGGGCCGCCAGGTACGCGCCGAACCCGACCTGCGCGCGCAGCGACTCCCCGGCCCGGATCCGGTCGGCCTGCCGCCGTTCGGTGTCCCGGATGGACTCGGCCAGGTCGAACAGTTCCCCGGCCCGATCGGCGGGTACGAACAGCACACCGTCGTCGTCGGCCAGCGCCAGATCCTGCGGGCCGACGGTGAACGGCCCGACCATGGCGTGCGCCAGCGCCCCGTCCGGACGCGGGTCCAGCTCCAGGGGCCCGCTCGGGGTGGCGCCGAGGCTGAACACCGGCAGCCCGACCGCGACCAGGTCCGCGGTGTCCCGGTGCGCGCCCCACACCACCAGCCCGGCCAGGCCGGCCGCCCGCGCCTCCAGCACCACCAGGTCGCCGACGCAGGCCCGGTCGGTGCGCCCGCCGTCGTCGACGACGAGCACGTCCCCCTCGGCGGCCTGCTCGATCGCCTCCAGGAAGACGTCCACGCTGCCGGCGTGCCGGGCCGGGCGGACCCGGCCGGCCAGGCGCCGCCCGGGCAGCACCGGGACGACGGCGGCCGGGGCGCAGCGGACGGGGACACCGGCGCGCAGGCAGGCGTCGGCGACGTGCGCGGTGGTGAGCGCGGCGAAGCGGGCGGCCGGTGCGTCCTGACGGATGTCCATGCGCCGACGCTAACCAGCCGGACCGGCTCGGGCAGGTGCCAGTTCACGCCCGGTGGCCTTCGGCTGGTGCCGTCCGGCGGGCCGGCGCGGGACCGGCCGGCTCATCCGGGCCCGGACCGGCGGGCGCGCCTCCGCCTCCCCCGCCCCGGCGGCCCGGCGCACTGTGCCGTTGGCGTCCTCGGGCCGGCAGCCGGTGGCCCGCAGCAGCTCGCTCTGCCCGGTCCGCAGGTCGCTGATCATCGCCTCGCCGTAGGTGCGCACGCCCTGCGACCAGGCGCGCCCGGCCAGCTCGGCGCCCTGCCGGACCAGCTCCCGGGTGCGTTCCAGATCCTCTCCGGACTTGCAGGCCCGCTTCAGCTCCCGCACCGCCTCGCCGAGGCGGGCCACCGCGTCGGGCAGCGCGGGCGGGATCGGCTCGTCGTACTGCAACGCGGTGGCGGAGCGGCGGGCGATCGAGCGGGCGTACAGGAGCAGCCGTTCGAGGTGCTGGGTCGCGTCGGCGTACCTGTGGAACTGGGCGCGGCGGTGCCAGCGGGCCGGCGCGATGGTGACCACCTCCTCGGCCCCGCTGAGCGCGTCGTTGAGCCGCCCGATGTCCGGTTCGAGCCCGCGCAGGTCCTCCAGGGCGCGCTGGGCCGCGTCGGCGTCCCGCCGGGTCAGCGCGTGGGCGACGGCGTCGAGCTGCTCGGTGAGCCGGGCGACCACCGGTTCCACCGCCCGGTCCAGCACGCGGATCGGGTTGACCGGCAGCAGCAGCGCCACCACGAACAGACCGACCAGGCCGCCGACCAGCGCGTCGAAGATGCGGGGCAGTTCCAGGCCGGGCTGCACCGGCGCGAGCGTGGCGATCAGCACCGCCGTGCCGCCGGCCTGGCCGACGAGCGCGCCGCCGCGCCCGGCCACCAGCAGGGCGGTGGCGATGGCGAGCGTGACCACCAGGCCGGTCTGCCAGGAACCGCTGCCGAGCAGCGCGCGCAGCAGGTCACCGACCACGATGCCGAGGCCGACGCCGACGAGCAGCTCGAACGTGCGACGGGCGCGCTGGCCGATGGCGGTGGCGATGGTGCCGACCGCGGCGGCGGGAGCGAAGACGTGCGCGCCGGAGCCGAGCAGCTCCTGGGCGAGCAGCGCGGCGAGCGCCGCGGCCAGCCCGGCCTGCGCGGAGATCACCACGGTGATCTCCAGCTGGCGCAGCCGGTTCCGGCCGGCCGCGCCGCCCTGGGCGCGGGCCCGGGAGAGCGCGAGACCGCCCCGCTCGACCGCCCGGTCCAGGGGCGAGCGGACGGTGTCGGCGCGGCGGTCGGTCATGACGGCGGTTACCCGGCTCCGGGCCGGTGAATCGTCTGCCGCGCTCCCGCGCGCCGTGGGCGGGTCAGCGGCGGTACGTGCGGTCGAGCAGGTCGAACAGCGCCGTCCAGTGCCGCTGCGTGGCCTGCTCGTCGTACATCGGGGTGTCCGACTGGGTGTAGCCGTGGCGGGCGCCGGCGTACACCTCGGAGCGGTAGGTCACCCCGGACGCGTCCAGCGTCTTCTCCAGCGTGGCGATCTGCTCGGCGGTCATCGACGGGTCGGCGTCGGCGTGCCCGAAGTAGAGTTCGCCGGTCACCGCGCCGACGGCCAGGTGCGGGCTGTCCGGGGCGTCGGTGACCACCCGGCCGGCGTGGAACGCGGCCACCGCGGCGATCCGGTCCGGGAGTGCCTCGACGGCACGCAGCGCGTTCGTGCCGCCCATGCAGTAGCCGGTGATCGCCGCCGGACCCGGCGCGACGTCCGGACGGGCGGCGAGGAAGTCCAGGTAGGCGGCCGTGTCGCGGGCCACCGCGTCCGGCGTCAACGCGGCCATCATCGGCCCGATGCTCTCGAACAGGGCGCCCCGGCGGCTGTCGTCGGCGAGCGCGCCGAGGTCGATCAGCGGGGCGCGCCCGGCGCGGTGGAACAGATTGGGGGCGAGCACCACGTACCCGCGCTCGGCGATCGTGGCGGCCATCTCCGCGACCCGGGGCCGCAGCCCGAACGCGTCCATGAACAGCAGCACGGCCGGGAAGGGCCCGCCGGTCCCCGGCGTGGCCAGGTAGGCGTCGGCGGTTCCGTCGGGGGTGGGCACGTCCACGGTCGTCGGCTGCACTGCCGGGCCTCCTCGCTGCGGGTTCCGCGCTGCACGCTACCCCCCGGCCCGGCGGCCGTTTGCGGAGGTCCAGCGTGGGAATCCGGCGATCCCGGCGGAGGAAGGCGGCGAGATGGACCAGGACCAGTTCATCGGCGAGGTGGCCCAGCGGTGCGGCGCGTCCGCGGAGCAGGCCACCGCGATCACCCGGGCGACGTTGACCACGCTGGCCGAGCGCATCGACGGCGGGGAGGCCCGCGACCTCGCCGACCGGCTGCCGGAGGCGCTGCGGGCGTACGCGTTCGGCCCGGCCGAGGACGCCGAGCCGTTCGGGCTCGACGTGTTCGTGGAGCGGGTGAGCGGACGCGCCGACGTGGACGTGGACGCCGCCCGGGACGGGGTCACGGCGGTCTTCGACGTACTGCGCGACGCCGTCGACCCGGCCGTCTACGCCCAGGTCGTCGGGCAGCTCCCGGCCGAGTACGGCGACGTGGCCGACCAGAGCGCCCCGTACGTACGGCGCTCGGCGTGACGGGCACGCGATGAGCGAGGACGCGCTGCGCCGCCCGCCCGCGGCCGACGCGCAGGAGCAGCGGCAGGACGAGACGCTCGTCGGGCCGCCCGACACGGTCGACGCGGCGGTGCCCGAGGCGGGCGAGGCGGACCTGGCCGAGCAGGGCGTGCTGCGCCCGCCGAGCGACCGGGCCGGCCTGGGCGAGTCGGTGCGCGACGACCTCACCGCCGCCGACGCGGTGGAGCAGAACACGGAGATCCCGCTGCCCGACGAGGAGCACTGGGCCTGACGGTCAGTGATCCGGGCTGTCCGCCCGGGCCATCAGCCGCAACGCGTTCGGGTCCAGGCCGATGCGGACCGGCGTCTGCCCGTACGGCTCGCCGTCGACCTCGATGCGGGCCGGCCGGTCGGTGTCCAGCCACAGCTGGCGTACCGCCAGGAACGGCTCGTCGCCGAGGGTGCGGCGGTGGCCGGCCGCCGCGTTGCGCGCCGTCTCGCGCAGCAGCCCGCGCCGGGTCGGCCCACCCACCGGGTACGCGACCAGCAGCCGGTCGTCGGCGGTGGCGTCGGCGGTGATGGGCCGGCCGGCGTGGAAGCCGCCGTTGGCCACGTACACCTGGTGGGTGGTGAACGTGTGCTCGCGGCCCTCGGCGCGGACCGTCACGGCCAGCGGCCGGTGCCGGGCGAGCAGCCCCAGCCCGGTCAGCGGGTACGCGAGCCGCCCGACGACCCGCTTCAGCCCCGGCGGCGCGGCCTGCATGATGTCGGCGGACAGCCCGATCCCGACGTGGTTGGTGAACCGGGTGTCACCGATCAGGCCCAGGTCGACGTCGATCACCTTGCCGTCGGTGAGCACCGCGATCGCCGCGTCCAGGTCGAGCGGGACGCCGACGGTGCGGGCGAAGTTGTTAGTGGTGCCCAACGGCAGCAGGCCCATCGCGACGTCCCGGTGGGCGAGCAGCCGGGCCGCCGCGCCGACGGTGCCGTCGCCGCCGCCGGTGACCAGCAGGTCCGGCCCGAGGTCGGCGGCCTCGGCGAGTACCCGGTCCAGCTCGCCGGGCCGGTCCACCGGGTACGCGCCGAGCAGCGTGAAACCGGCCGCCCGCAGGCGTGCGTGGACGGTGTCGTACAGCCGGCGGCCGCGGCGGGAGTGGGCGTTGACCACGAGCGCCGCCCGCCGTCGTTCCCGGATCGCCGTCGACAGCTCCTGCTTGGTCCGCACGGTTGCGACCCTATCCGCCGCGGCGGCGACGGATCGGCGCACGGGTGGACGACATCGGTTATCGTCGCGACGGCCATGATCGTCGATCTTCGAGGGTGGATGTCCAGATGAGTCAGCCGGCAGCGCCGCAGGCGACAGCACCAGTGCCCCCGCCCACGCCGCCGTACCGGCCGTCGCGAGTCCTGATCGGGCTGGCGCTGACCGTTCCGGCGGTGATCGCCTGGGTCTGGTCGTACGTCCTGCCCACGCTGTCCACTGCGGCCCGCAGCTTCCAGGCGGACGGGCCGCGCCGCTCGGGCGAGTCGGTCGGCACGGCGAACTACGAGGCCGCCTTCACCGACGGGGTGGTCGGGCAGATCGGGTTCGCGGTGCTGCTCGGCCTGGCCCCGCTGGCGGTGGCGCTGCTCGCCGCGCCGCTGCTCGCGGTCCTCGCCGACCGGGCCGGCCGGGCCGCCCGCCTGGTGACACGGGGCGTGCTCGCGCTGCCGCTCGCCGCGTACGCGCCGGTCGCCGTGCTCCTCGGCCTGCGCGCCGAGGGCATCGAGGACGGCACCCTCGCCCGGGACCTGCAGTCCCCTCGGCTGTTCCTCACCTCGGCGCTGGCGCAGGTGACGTTCGGGCTGGTCGTCGCGGTGGCCGCGACGCTGTACCTGAGCGCGCTGCGCCGCCGCGAGCCCGGCGACCGGCCCGCGCCCGCCGTGCTCGCCGTCGGCGGGCTGCTCACCCTGGGCGTTCTCGCCACCGCCCTGCAGACCTACGCCGCCCCGGCGCTGCTGACCGCCGGCGGGCCGCGCGGGGACTCCGCCACCCCGGTGTTCGCCACCGTGCAGGGCGCCTTCCGGACGATGCGCTTCGGTCTCGGATCCGCCACGTCGACGCTGCTGCTGGTGCTGCTCGGGCTGCTCGGGCTGGCCGCGGCAGGGCTCGTCCTGGCCACCCGGCTGCGGATCGAGTTCGACGGCTGGCGGGACCGGCCGGCCGTCGGGGCGGCGGAGTCCTCCCCCGGCCGCCGGCCGCTGTTCGCCGCGCTGGTCGCGGTCGCGCTCCTGGTCGTCGTCGGCGTGACCGTCTGGGCATCGCTGCCGTGGCTGCGGAACTCCTCCTCCGGCACCGGGCGTCTACCGGCCGCGGTCGAGACCTCGACGGTGCTCGTCAACACCTGGCTGCCGCCGCTGCTGTCCACGCTCGTCGCGGTGGGCGTCGCGGCGCTCGCCGGGTTCGGCATCGGCGCGCTGCGCCCGCTGGGGCGCTTCAGCGAGCTGCTGCTGGTGCCGTTCGCGCCGTGGCTGTTCGTCGGCGTCGGCCCGCTGGCGATCGCCGGCTACGAGCGCACCCAGGAGTCCGGGCAGCTGGGCTCGTTCCTCGGCCTGGTCCCGCCGGTCTGGCTGTCGGTGCCCGCGCTGTTCGCGTTCACGCTGCTCTTCCGGGGCCAGCACGCCCGGTGGCGCTCCGGCGGCGGCGTCGGCCGTACGCTGCTCCTGCCGGCGCTGCCGATGCTGGCCGTGACCGCGCTGCCGACCTGGCTGGCGCACGCCCAGGCGCCACTGTGGGCGATGCTCGTGAGCCGGGGTCCGGACAGCATGACCGCGCCGGTGCTGGTGCAGATGCTCGCCGACCGCCGCTTCGGCGCCGACGGCGGGCCTCCGCTGGGCCTGGTCATGCCGCTTCCCCTGCTGGTGCTGTTCGTGCTGCTGTTCGCCGCGCTCATGGTCGGCTACCTGGAGCGGCTCGCGATCCGCGTCGGGCGGCCGACCGACGTGCAGCCGACGCCCGCCGGGGCGGATCCGTCCGTCCGCAAGGTCACCGCGTAGGGAAACCCCCGATTACGGCCGGTGACGGCGCGCCTAGCGTCGGAGCCATGGCATCTGACGCGCTCACACCGGCCCGGACCGCCCGTACCCACCGCGCCCGCCTGGCGCTGCCCCTGCTGCTGCTCGCCCTGCTCGCGCCGGCCGGGTGCGACTCCGGCGACGGGATCGTCGACGGCGGGTCGGCCGACACGGCGGCGGGCGAGGACGGCGGCGGCGTGGACGCGGGCGCGGTCGACGGCGTCCGTCCGCCGTGCCCGTTCACCGCCGCCCAGGTCTCCGAGCTGGTCGACCGGAAGCTGCGCGACGAGGGCAACTGCTCGTTCGGCGACGGCATCGCCCAGCTGGCGGTCACCACCGCCTCCGCCACCGCCGGCAAGGCCACCTACGACTACCAGCACGACCAGGCCGGCCAGCAGTACGAGAAGGTCGTCGACCTGGACCGGGGCGAGCGGGGCTACCTCGCGGTGAAGGACGTCCGCGGCGAGGCGGTGCTGATCGACGGCAAGGGCACCTACACGGTGACCATCAGCAGCTTCGGCGGCGGCACCGCCGGCAACGAACAGATCCTGCGCCGCACGCTCGACGCGATCCCGGCCTGAGCGGGGCAGGCATGCGAACCCGCCGACTGATCGCGCTCGCGCTGGCCGCGATCCTGTTCACCGCGTCCGCCGGCTGCGGCGGCGACGAGCCGCCGGCCCCCGGCGGCGCCGCACCCGGGGCGGGCGCTCCGGTCGCGGAGCCGACCGGAGAGGCGCCGACCGAGCCGAGCGCCGAACCGGTGGACGACGCCGCCCCGCAGGCGTGCGCGCTGGTGTCGAAGGCCGACGCGGAACGCCTCGCCGGCACGCCACTGGACGAACCGGTGGTGGCCGGGCAGTCGTGCACCTACACCGGACCGGTGAGCGGGCCGACCGCCCAGGTCGAGGTGTTCGTGGGCGAGGGCGCCAAGAAGTACCTCGACATCGAGCGGCAGCTCGGGCACGAGATCCGTGAGCTGGCCGGGACGGCTGACGAGGCGCTGCTCACCGCCGAGGCGTTCTTCCTGCGCAGGGGCGAGCTGTGGGTCGCGGTGCGGCTGGTGCGGCTCAACGACCCGCAGGAGAACCGGGCGCCGCTGGAACGGCTCGCCCGTACCGTCGCCGGCCGGATGTGAGGCGGCCCGTGCGCGGCCGGCGGCTGCTCGCGGCCGGCCTGGTGGTGCTGCTCGCGCTGACCGGCTGCGGCGCGTTCGGGCCGGAGCCGGGCCCGGCCGGCGCGGGCGACGGCGAGCAGCCCCGGTACGGGCAGGCCCCGGCGCCGGGGAAGGACGTCACGCTGCAACCGGACGTGGTGCTGGTCGGCGGCGGCAGCCGCACCGTGCGGTCGGTGAGCCCGGACGGCCTGACCTGGCGGCTCGACCCGGGCGCCCGCGACGCCGACCGGCTCGCGCCCGGCCGGGTCATGTTCCTCACCGGACGCGGCGTGGGTCGGGTGCTCGACCTGACCGAGGACGGCGGCGACCTGGTCGTCACGATCGGCCCGGTCACGCTCACCGAGGTGATCCGGGACGGCACGTTCGGCGGGGACGACGTCATCCTCGACCGCCCTACCGTCTACGTGGCGGGTGAACCGTCGTGGACCCGGGAGACCGCGGCGGCCGGCGGCACGCTGGGCCGGTCGCGTCCGCTCGCCGTCGCGCCCGCGCAGCCGCCACCCGCGCCGGGCGGGCAGGCGGGCGCCACCGCCCACGGCTACCGGGTGCAGACGTTCTGCTGCGCCGGTGGCGTCGGCACGCACTTCACGTACGACGACGGCGGGCTCCGGCTGGCCGGCACCGTGACGCTCACCGTCGGCCGCCCGGCCGCGTCGTTCCACCTGGCCGTCGGCGCCGGCCGGGTGAACCGGGCCGAGCTGGAGATCGGCGGCGGCTTCGGCATCAAGGTGGACTTCACCGCCGGCATCGACGGCGGCCAGAACCACCGCCGCACGTTCCCGGTCCCGGTCGACATCGCGTTCCCGATCGGGCTGGTCGCCGGCCTGCCGCTGTCGTTCACGGTGAGCCAGACGCTGGAGGTGGTCACCGCGTTCGGCGCGCGCCGGGGCACGTTCCGCGGCGCCGGCGAGTACGCGCTGGCCGGCAAGCTCGGGTTCGGCTACGCCGACGGCCGGGTTGGCTCGCGCGTGACCGAGGGCTTCGCGCGCCGGACCAGCCTGCTCGACTCGCTCACCGGCGTGCCGGTCGGCGTGATGGGCCTGGTCGTCCGGCACGGCGTGCGGTTCACCATGGGGATCAGCGCGTTCCTGTTCACCGCCGGGATCTGGTTCGAGCTGATCACCTCGTACGGCGCCACCATCGGTTCCGCGCTCGGCGCGCCGTACGCGCTGTGCCGGGGCGTCGGGCTCGGCGTGCGGGCGCGGTTCGGGATCGGCTACCGGATCCTGGAACCCGTCGTCCAGGTGATCAACAAGTTCCTCAGCCTGCTCAGCCCGTCCCGGGCGCCCCGGATACCGCCGATCGGGGCGTCGGGCGGGCCGAGCTGGAGCGCCGACGTCTACCGCAACCAGGAGGTGATCCCGCCCGTCTCGATATGCGGACAGCTTCCGGGCTAGGCCGCGCCGACGCTGGGTTAGCGGGCGCCGCTGTGCCACCATCCCGCCATGGACGCCGCACTGGTCGGCCGCGACGCGGTCGTCGAGCGGGTGTGGCGTGCCCTGACCTCCGGTACGCCGGTGCTGCTCGACGGCCCGAGCGGCATCGGCAAGACCGCCCTGTGGCGGGCAGTGGTCGCCCACGCCGGGCGGACCGGCTGGCGGGTGCTGTCCGCCGCGCCCACCGAGGCCGAGACCGCGCTGCCGTACGCGGCACTCGCCGACGTGCTCCGCCCGCTCGCGGACGCGCTGCCGGGGCTGCCCGCGCCGCAACGGGTCGCCGCCGACATGGTGCTGCTGACCGGCGAGTACGACGGCGCGGTGGACGAGCGGGCGGTGGGCGCGGCCACCCGTACGCTGCTCGACGCGGCGGTCACCGACGCGCCCCGGGTGCTGCTCGCCGTCGACGATCCGCAGTGGCTGGACCCGCCGAGCGCCCGGGCGCTGCGGTTCGCGCTGCGCCGGCTGACCCGGTGGCCCGCCGTCCTGGCCACCCACCGCACCGGGGACAGCCCGCCGGTGCCGGCGCCGCTCGGGCTGGACGACGACCCGACCGGCCGGCATCCGCTGCTGCGTGCCGACGTACCCCCGCTCTCCCCGCCCGACCTGCACCGCGTCCTCGCCGCCCGGCTCGGCGGCACGCTCAGCCGTCCGCTCACCGACCGGCTGGCCCGCGACGCCGACGGCAACCCGTTGCTCGCGATCGAACTCGCGCGGGCGGTGCTGCGGCTGCCCCGCCCGCCCGCGCACGACGAGGATCTACCCGTACCGTCGTCGCTGCGCCTGCTGCTCGCCGAGACGCTGCGGGCGCTGCCCGGCCCGAGCCGCGACGCGGTGCGGCTGGCCGCGCTGCTGACCGTGCCGACGCTGCGGGACCTGGCGGCGGCGGGAGTGCCGGCCGGGGCGCTGGACGCGGCCGAGGACGCCGGGCTGGTCGTGGTCACGGCGAGCCGGATCGACTTCGCGCACCCCCGGTACGCGGCGGCGGTGCGCGAGAGCATCCCGCCGGGCGCCCGGCGGCGGCTGCACGCGCTGCTCGCCGCCGCTGTCGCCGACCCGGACGAGCGGGCCCGGCACCTGTCCCGCTGCACTGTGGCGCCGGACGCCGCCGTCGCCGCCGACCTGGCCGCCGCGGCGGCCCGGCAGCGGATGCGCGGCGCGTCAGCGCTCGCCGCCGACTGGTACGCCCGGGCGGCCGAGCTGACCCCGCCGTCCGCGACCGCCGACCGGAACCGGCGTCGCCTCGACGCGGTGCAGTGCCGCATCGACAGCGGCGACTACGCGGCGGCCGGGCGGGCCGCCGAGGCGGCGGCCGGCGAGCTGACCGGCGCCGAGCGGGGCGAGGCGCTGCTGTTGCGCGCGCTCGTCGCGTGGTGCGCCGACGACCTGGTCACCGCCGTCCGGGTCGCCGAGCAGGCGCTCGCCGCCGCCGGGCCGGACGGCGACCTGGCCGGGCGGATCCACACCCACCTGACCATGTTCCACGACCAGCCGGAGCCGGCCCGCCGGCATGCGCGGGCCGCGATCGCCCGGCTGTCCGACCGCGACGAGCACCGCCCGCTGCTCACCGCCGCGCTGCTGCTGCTGTTCTTCCACGAGGTACGCGCCGGCGGCCCGGCGCCCACCGAGCTGCTGGACCGGGCACTGTCGCTGGAGGGCGGTGAGCCGTCCTTCCTGGCCGGTTCGGTGCCGGCGATCTGGTGGAAGTCGGTCGACGACCACGACCGGGCGCGGGCCCGGCTGCACGTGATGCTGGACCTGGCGGTGGCACGCGGCGACGACCCGCTGCGGCACGAGGTGCTGACCCACCTCGGCGAGACGGAACTGCTGGCGGGGCGCTTCGCCGAGGCCGGTACGCACATCGCCGCCGCCCGCGACCTGGGTGAGCAGCTGGGCACCGGGCTGGTGGGCGAGAGCTGGCTGGCCGGTGTGCTCGACGCGCACCGGGGACGGCTGGCGCAGGCGGGCACCGCCGCCGCCGGGCTGCGCCGCGACGACGACCTCGGCGACGCCTGGAGCCGGCGGCTGCACCACCAGCTCACCGGGCTGGTGGCGCTGGCCTCCGGGGAGTGGGCCACCGCGGCGACGGCGTACGGCGCGCTCGCCGCCGACCTGGACGGGTCGGGCATCGCCGAACCGCTGGGTCAGCGCTTCGAGCCGGACTGGATCGAGGCGTGCGTGGGCGCCGGTGACCTGGACACCGCGCACGCCGCGCTGGACCGGCTGGCGCGGCGCCACAGCCGGCTGCCGCGCCCGTGGACGACGCTCGGGCTGGCCCGCAGCCGGGTGCTGCTGGCCGGGGCGACCGGGGCGGATCCGGGCGCGGCGCTGGACGCGCTGACGCAGGCCAGGGCGGCGGTGCCGGAGGCGGTGCTGCCGCTGGACCGGGCCCGCTGCCTGCTCGCCGCCGGCCGCACGTACCGGCGGGTGCGGCGGCGGCGGGAGGCGCGGGCGGCGCTCGACGCGGCGGTGGCCGAGTTCGACGCGCTCGGCGCGTCCGGGTTCGCCGACCGGGCGCGGGCGGAGCTGGGCCGCATCGGCGCCCGCACCCCGGCCCCGACGACGCTCACCGCGACCGAGGAGCGGGTCGCCCGGCTCGCCGCCCGAGGCCAGACCAACCGGCTCATCGCCGACGCGCTCTACATCAGCCCGAAGACTGTGGAGGCCAACCTGGCCCGGGTCTACCGCAAGCTGGGCATCGCCAGCCGCGCCGAGCTGGGCGCGGCGATGGGACGTCCGCCGGGCGACTGACCGTCAGGGCGCGGCGAGCGCGTCCAGGTGTGCGCCGAGCAGTTCCCGGGCGCGCCGGGGCGGCATCCGCTCGGGGTGCAGCAGCGCGTGCAGCGCGAGCCCGTCGAGCAGGGCGTGCAGCCCGGCGACCGCCTCGGGGTCGGCGGCCGGTTCCCCGGTGAGCAGGACGACCGCGAACTCGACGGCGCGGCGGATGCCCTCGTCGGCCTCGGTCATCCGGGCGCGCGCGGCCGGGTCGGTCCGGGTACGCGCGGCGAGCAGCAGCCACACCTCGGCCTCGCGGACGCGCTGACGGTCCAGCGGCAGCAGTTGTTCCAGGATCCGCTGGGCGACCTCGCGCGGGCTGCCGGTGCGGTCCCCGGTGGTGATCCGCTCGGCCGCCTCGGCCTGCACGTGCTCCATGGCGAACACCAGCAGCTCGGTCTGGGTGGCGAAGTAGTGCCGCAGCGCGCTCGGTGACCAGCCCGCCTCGGCCGCGATGCTGCGGACGGTGGCGGCGCCGACGCCGTCGCGGTAGACGACCCGCCACATCGCCCGTGCCAGTTCGGCACGGCGCGCGTCGTGGTCGACGATCTTGGGCACGGGCCCCTCCGGAACCTGGTCGACGAGCGCTGTTACGGTTATCGCACAGCGTACTAAAAAAGGAGGGCACATGCTCGTGGCAGTGATCGTCGGATGCGAGGTGGCGTTCTGGGTGGTGCTGCTCGCCGGCCTGATCGCCCGGTACCCGCTGCGACGGCCCCGCCTCGGCGCCGCCCTGCTGATCGCCGTGCCGGTGGTCGACCTCGTGCTGCTGGCAGCCACGATGATCGACCTGCGCCGGGGCGCGACCGCCACGTTCGCCCACGGCCTCGCCGCCGCGTACCTCGGGTTCTCGGTGGCGTTCGGGCACAGCATGGTGCGCTGGGCCGACCAGCGGTTCGCACACCGGTTCGCCGGCGGCCCTCCCCCGAGCCGGCCACCCCGGTACGGGATGGCGCGGGCCCGGCACGAATGGCGGGAGTGGGGCAAGGGCATGATCGGCTGGGCGGTCGCCTGCGCCGTGCTGCTGGCCGGCATCGCCGTGGTGGGCGACAGCGAGCGCACCGCCGAGCTGTGGGCGTGGACCGGCCGGCTCAGCGTGGTGATGGCGGGCTGGCTGGTGTTCTGGCCGGTCGCGTACACCGTCTTCCCGAAGCGGGCGCCGCGCGACGCGTAAGGATCACCGACCGCGCCGGCGAGCCGGCCTCAGAGCGGTCGATGCGCGTCGGTGACCCCCGGCCGTCCGGCGGCGGCCGGCTCACCGAGCCGATCGACGGCGATCGCGGCCAGCAAGAGCCCGGCCAGCGCCGCCAGCGCCAGCGGTGGCGGCAGCACCGTCCCGAGCGCGGCCAGCGGCAGTGCCGCCCCGGCGACGGCGAGCCGGGCCGGTCCGACCGGCTGCCCGGTCAGCCGGCGGAACAGCAGCCGCCCGGCCAGGTAGACGGCCGCGCCGCCGAACAGCGCCACCGCGGCGGAGCGGTCCAGCCGGGGCCCGGCCTCCGGGTCCGCGACGTGCTCCAGCACCTGTTCGATACCCAGCGCCAGGTAGATGACGCCGGCGACCAGCAGCAGATGGGTCTGGCTGTAGGCGTCCGCGGCGATCCGGTCCCGCTGCGCCGGCGACGCGGCGGCGAGCGCCCGGGCCGCCACCGGGGACGTGCGGTGGAAGTACAGCCACCAGAGGCAGGCGGTCACCACGAAACCGACGAGCGCCACGGCGAGGACCGGCGGCTCGGTCACCGCCGAGGCCACGCCCACCCCCGCGGCCACCACCGACTCCCCCAGCGAGATGATCAGTACCAGGCCGTACCGCTCGGCGAAGTGCGTCGGGCTGCGCAGCGGCCAGGCTCCCCGGCGGGCGTACGACAGCCGTTGACCGGCCACCTCGACGGCGAAGCCCAGCACCCACAGCACCGCGTGTGCGGCCCCGTCCAGCAGCGCGCCGAGCAGCAACGGCACCCAGCCCACGGCGCTGACGAGCGCGAAGAACCGGATCCGGGCGCGCAGCTCCGGGTCGTCCGCGGCGGCCCAGTGGAACAGCGTCAGGTGCACCACGCGCAGCACCACGTACGCCAGCACGACGATCAGCGGCCCGTCCAGCCCCGGACCCGGCGTCCACGCTTCCGGCATGGCGAGCGCGGCCAGGAACAACGCGGCCATCGCGATCAGGAACCCGCCGCGCACCACCCCGACGTCGGCGGGCGTGTGGTTGCCCAACCAGGCGTACGACAGCCACGCCACCCAGAGCAGCACGAGCAGGAGCATGCCCTGGGCCATCGTGGTCAGGGTCGGGTGCGGCTCGATCAGCGCCATGATCCGGGTGAGCGCGAAGACGAAGACCAGGTCGAAGAAGATCTCGAAGGGGGTGACCCGGCGCTGGTCCGGCCCCGGCCGGGGCGGGCGCAGCCGCCCTCGCACCCGTTCGCGTGCCACGTCCGCCGCCCTCCGCCGGTCCACCTCCTGCGCCGACGGTAGGCGGCCCCGGACGGGCGGTCGGGTGTTTCCCGCGATCACGCCCGGCGCGGTCTGCCGGACCGGTGCCCGCTGAGCGGCACGACGAGGCGGCGCGGCCGGGCTGTCAGGCAGGGCGGCGGCGGGCGGCTCAGCCGGCGTCGGCGTCCGGCCAGGCGGCGCGGACAAGCGCGGGCAGCACCTCGCCGGCCGGGCCGCGCAGGTTCACCGCGCAGATCGCATCCAGCGGCGTCGGCACCGGGTTCACCTGCACCACGGGCGCGCCGAGACGGGCCGCCACGAGCGGGATCTCGGCGGCCGGGTGCACGAGCGCCGAGGTGCCCACGGTCAGCAGCAGGTCGCAGCCGGACGCCGCCTCGACCGCCGCGTCGAGCGCGGCCGACGGCAGCGCCTCGCCGAACCACACCACCCCGGGCCGCACGGGCGCGCCGCATCCGGCGCACGCGGGCGGGGTCAGCGGCCCGTCCGGCGGTTCCGGCATGCCGTCGGGCGCCGCCGCGTCGCCGGGTGCCGCGTCGTCCCCGGGTGCCGCCGCGTCCTCGGGGATCGGCGCGGGCCGGGCGCAGGCCGAACAGCGGGGCGCGAACAGGCTGCCGTGCAGGCGTACCGGGGCCGGCACACCGCCGCGCTCGTGCAGGTCGTCGACGTTCTGCGTGATCACCACGGTCTCCGGGCACCGGGCCCGGATCGCGGCCACCGCCCGGTGCCCCGGATTCGGGAGCGCCCGGCGCACCCCGTGCCGGCGTGCCTCGTACCAGCCCCAGACCAGCGCCGGGTCGGCCCGGAACGCGGCAGGGGTCGCCAGCTCCTGCGGGTCGTACCGCTGCCAGAGCCCGGTCTGGGCGTCCCGGAACGTCGGCACGCCGCTCTCGGCCGACATGCCGGCCCCGGTGAACACCACCGGCCGCCGGGCGGCGGCGAGCAGCCGGCCCGCCTCGGCCAGCTCCGGCCCGGTCACACGTCCACCGTCAGCCGCACGTCGACCCGGTCGCCCAGCTCGATGCCCTCGGCCCGGCGCGCCGCGACCCGCAGCGGCACCACGTACCGGCCGTCCTTGGGCCACAGCGACGTCCGCCAGCCGGTGCCGCCGATGCGGACCGTCACCGGGATCATGCCCCAGCCGTAGGTGACCGACGCCGAGGCGGCCTCGATGGCCGCGCTCTGCTCGTCGGGCACCGTGACGAAGTGGTACGGCGCCGGGCCACGCCAGAACCACACCTCGCCGCTGAACGCCAGCTCCATCCGGTCAGGATAGGGGCCGGGACCGACGCGACCGCAGCAGCCGCAGCCCGGTCACCGTCACCCAGGCGAACAGCGGGAACACGGCGACGCGTTCCATGCTGCCCACGCCGATGCCGGCGTCCACCCGGGACAGGAACAGCACGGTGCCGGCCAGGCCGAGCAGGCCCAGGAGCGCGCTGACGGTCCGCAGCTCGCGCAGCAGCGGCGACCGGCCGAGCGCGGCGGCGAGCAGCGCCGCGTTGCCGAGCGCGAAGACCAGCAGCGCGCCGAGCACGTGCAGGTTCTCGTCCACGTCGGCCGGGTGGAGGCCGGCCAGCACGTACCCGGATCCGGCGGCCACTGCCGACGCGACGGTGACGGTCGCGGCGCGGCCCGGGCGCAGCGCCCGGTGTGCGAGCAGCGCGCCGAGCGCGAGCAGCAGCCCGGCGCCGACGAACACGGCGTTCATGAGCGGGTGCCACGGCGAGCAGACCGGACGCGGGCGGCTGCTGTCCCACACGCCGCAGGTCACGTTGCCGAGGTCGCTGATGTTGTGCTCGGCCCAGCTGAACCGGGGCTGCCCCCAGGCCAGGCCGACGACCACGTTGGCGACGAGGAACGACACGGCGGCGAGCAGCCAGCAGGCGCCCGCGAGGCGGTTTCTCATCCGCTGAGTGCACCGTCTCCGGGCATCCGGCACACGGGGCGTGGCGGGCCGGTTCGGGGTATGGCCAGGCATACCCGGAGAGCGGGGTCCAGCCGGCTGGGAAGCACGGCGTGGCCTGGCTAGCGTCACCGCATGACCGTTGATCACGGGCTGGCCGGCGCGTTGCGCCGCCGCCGCTACCTGCTGTCCGCGTGGCCGTGGCGGGCACTGGCGTACGCCGTCACGACGCTGCCCCTGGCCGGCGCGGCGGCGCTCGGCGCGGCGGTGGTCGCCGCGCCACTGCTGCTGGTGGCCGGCGCGCTGCGGCGGGGCCGCCCGGTCGACGCCCCGGCGCTGGCGGTGCTGGCCGTGCTGGCGCTCGCGGTCGTGGCGCTCGCCCCGCTGGCCGGCGCGCCGGTGGCTGCCGTCGAGCGATGGCGCCTCGGCCTGGTCGACGACCGCCCGGTGACAGCACCGCGGTGGCGTGGGCTCGCCGCCCGCCTCACCACCGCCGCCGGGTGGCGGGAGGCCGCGTACCTGGCCGTGCTGGGTGTGGCGGTGCCGCCGGCGTACGGAACGGTCGGTCTGCTCGCGCTGCTGGACGCGGTGCTGATCGCCGGTCCGTGGCTGGCCGGCGGCGAGGACCGGATCGTGCTGGTCTGGGCCACAGTCGACTCCCCGGCCGAGGCGGTGCCGTACGCGCTCGCCGGTCTGCTGGCGGTCCCGGCGCTGGTCTACCTGGCCGGCCTGCTCGTAGCGGTCCAGGCGACGGTGGCCCGCCTGCT
This sequence comes from Micromonospora sp. CNZ297, assembly GCF_007827625.1. Classification (NCBI taxonomy): domain Bacteria; kingdom Bacillati; phylum Actinomycetota; class Actinomycetes; order Micromonosporales; family Micromonosporaceae; genus Micromonospora; species Micromonospora sp. CNZ297. The sequence continues at coordinate 146,084 of NZ_VISU01000013.1, forward strand.
GCTCGACGACGCGCCCGCCGGTACGGCGCTGCGCGAGGTGACCCGGTCCCGGGCCCGCCTGGTGAGCGCCTACGAGGCGGAGCGCCGCCGCATCGAGCGGGACGTGCACGACGGCGTGCAGCCGCGCCTGACCAGCCTCACCCTCCAGCTCGGGCTGGCCCGCCTCGACGTGCCGGACGACTCCCCGGCGGCGGGGCCGCTCGCGGCGGCGCACGAGCAGGCCAAGGGGCTGATGGTGACGTTGCGCGGGATCGTCCACGGCATCCGTCCGGCGCAGCTCAGCGAACTCGGCCTGGCCGCCGCCGTCGGTGACCTGGCCGCCCGGTCGGTCGTCCCGGTCGCCGTGCACGCCGACCTGACCCGCCCGGTGCCGGAGCTGGTGGAGACCACCGCCTGGTACGTGGTCTCGGAGACGCTCGGCAACGTGGCCCGGCACGCCGGGGCAACCCGGGCGCAGGTGCGGCTGATCCGCGACGAACGGCTGCTGGTGGTGGAGGTGTGCGACGACGGCCGGGGCGGCGCCGACCCGGCGCGCGGCACCGGCCTGACCGGGCTCGCGGACCGGGTGGCCGCGGTGGACGGGCGGCTGCTGCTGTCCAGCCCGCCCGGTGGGCCTACCCTCGTGCGGGTGGAGCTGCCGTGCCGTCCGTGATCCGGGTCGTCCTGGCCGAGGACGAGGTCCTGCTGCGGGAGGGCCTGGTGGGCCTGCTGACCCGGTTCGGCTTCGCGGTGGACGCCGCCGTGGGCTCCGCCCCGGAGCTGCTCGACGCGGTCCGCACGCACCGGCCCGATCTGCTGGTGACCGACATCCGGATGCCGCCGCAGCACCGCGACGACGGCCTGCGCGCGGCGGTCACGCTACGCGCCGAGCGCCCGGACCTGGCCGTGGTGGTGCTCAGCCAGCACGTGCAGAGCGGGTACGCGGCCGCGCTGCTCGACAGCGGCGACGGCAACCGGGTCGGCTACCTGCTCAAGGACCGGGTGGCCGACGTCGCCGAGTTCGCCGCGATGCTGCGCCGGGTGGCGGCCGGCGGCACCGCCGTCGACCCGGACGTGGTGCGGCACCTGCTGCGCCGCCCCCGCGACCCGCTCGGCCCGCTGTCCCCCCGGGAGCGGGAGGTGCTGGGGCTGGTCGCCGAGGGCCACTCCAACGCCGCGATCGCGGCCCGCCTGCACGTCACCGAGGCGGCGGTGGGCAAGCACGTGGGCAACATCCTGGCCAAGCTCGGCCTGCCGCCGGACGAGGACACCAACCGGCGGGTGCTGGCAGTGCTCGCCTGGCTGCGCGCGGCGCGCTGACCGGGCGTTACAGGCTCATCGGCCCGGGGTCGGTGGCCAGCGCCCGGAACCGCTCGCGCGGGTCGGACACGAGCCGCCGTGCGGTGAGGTCGAGCAGCCCGCCGACGCCGGACACCGAGGCGACGGGGGTGCCGTCGGCCCGGGTGAACTCCTGGCCGATCCGGAACGTCTTGCCCTCGCTCCAGTGGAACTCGCAGGTCACGTCGACCTCGTCGCCGCCGCGCAGCTCCCGCAGATAGCGCACCGTCACCTCCAGCGCGACCGGCCCGACGCCGCCGGCGAGCAGCCGGTCCTGGCCGATGCCGGACGCGCGCAGGCACTCCCAGCGGGCGTGCTCGGCGTACTGGAGGTAGACCGCCTGGTTGAGGTGCCCCTGCGTGTCGAGTTCGTAGCCGCGCACGGTGACGCGTACCCGGAACGGATCTGCCATGCCGGCAGCCTAACCAGGGGCGCAGCGGTAATCCGCGTGCGGTCCGGGCCGCGCGGCCCTAGCCTGCCCGGCGTGACCCTGGAGATCGTGACACTGGCGCAGCGGCCCGACCTGGCGCCGCTGCTGGACAACGACTTCGACGGCGCCTGGCCGCCGTTCATGCTCTGGGATCCGATGGGGGCGCTCTACTACGGCGTCGCGCACGAGCTGCACCCCGAGTTCGTCTTCGCCGCCGTCGACCCGGCCGAGCCGGGCCGGGCCGTGGCCCGCGGGTACGCGGTGCCGCTGCGCTGGACCGAGGACGAGCTGCCCGACGGCGGCTGGGACCGGGTGATCCAGCGGGCCACGCTCGGCCGGCTCACCGGGTCGACGCCGAACCTGGTGTCCGCGCTGGAGATCTGCGTGCGACCGGACCGGCGCGGCGGCGGGGTGTCCGGGCTGATGCTCGCGGCCATGCGCGCGGCGGTGGCCCGCGCCGGCTTCGACACGCTGGTGGCGCCGGTGCGCCCGAGCGGCAAGGCCGCCGTCCCGGACGTGCCGATGACCGAGTACGTGGCCCGGCACCGCCCGGACGGGCTGCCGGCCGACCCGTGGCTGCGGGTGCACGTCCGCGCGGGCGGGGTGATCGAGCGGATCGCGCCCCGCTCGATGACGGTGACCGGCACGCTCGCCGACTGGCGGCGCTGGACCGGGCTGCCGTTCGACACCTCCGGCCCGGTACGCGTGCCCGGAGCGCTGACGCCGGTGCTCGTCGACGCCGACCACGACCACGCCGCGTACGTCGAGCCGAACGTGTGGGTGCGGCACCGGCTCTGAGCGGGCCCGCGGGTCAGGCCGGCCAGGCGTGCCCGATCCCGTCGAGCAGCAGCACGACGCCCTCGGTGGCCGCCTCCCGGTCCCGGGAGATCTCCCGGTACTCCGGCGAGGTGGACCAGCGCTCGAAGTCCTCGCGGCTGTCGAAGGACAGGAGCACCGCCTTCTGGTGCGGCCATTCCCCCTCCACCACGCGGGGGGCGGTGTCGGCGGCGAGCAGCTTCCCGCCGTATCGGGCCAGCACCGGCGGGAAGGCCGCGGCATACCTGTCGTAGCGCGCCCGGTCGTGGATGGTGAGCTGTGCGAGGGCGTAGACGGTCACCGGCTCAGGCTACCGACCGCCCGACGGCTGCGGCCTCGTCCGTCGGGCCGGATCCCGCACCTCGCGAGCCGGGTCGACTGTCCGGTGTGCTCTAGCCATTATGGCCCTGACCTGCGAATACTGATAGCAGGTCCGCGCGGCGTGGGGGGAAAGAGGTGGGGCACGATGATCGAGCAGGAGACCCAGCCGGAGGCCATACCCGAGCCCCGGAACGCGCCGGAGGGCGGGCCGTCCCGGCCCGCCGCGTCGGTTCCCGGTGCGGTGTGGCAGGTCCGCGTACGGACCAAGCTCGACGACCTGTACCAGCAGCTCGCGGTGCTGTCCCCGCGCGACCCCGAGCGGGCCGAGGCGCTGCGCGCGCAGCTGTCCCGGGTGGAGGTGGTGCTCGGACGCAGCGGCGTGGTCGAGTGGTTGCGCGGCGGCAACCTGGAGTACGCGTGGCAGACGATCCACTCGGTGGAGCGGGCCATGGTGGCGCTGCGCAGCACGGACGAGCTGACCGGGCTGCTGCCCGCGTACCGCAGCGCGGCGGCGCAGGTGCTGCCCGCCGACGACAAGGTGCTCACCGACCTCGACCCGTCGGCCGGCGCCCCGTCCGAGGCGCTGCTGCGCGCCCGGGTGCAGGCGCTGCTGCTGCGCTACCACTCGGCGTCCGACGAGTTCCACGAGTCGGCGCGCCGGCTGCGCAACCGGATGCTGGGCCTGTCGGTGTTCGCGCTGCTGGCGGAGGTCCTGGTGGTGCTGGTGCAGTGGCTCAGCCACGACGTCCGGCTGCTGGAGGCGCCGACCGACGCCGGTGGCGTACCGGCCTGGCGGCTGCTGTTCTTCGTGCTGATCGCCGGGGCCCTCGGGGCGTTCCTCAGCGCGCTGCCGTCGATGATCACCTCCCGGTCCGGCGGGCTGCCCTACAAGCTGCCGTTCCAGCAGGGGCTGCTCAAGCTCGCCGTCGGCCCGCTGGTCGCGGTGGTCGGCATCATGCTGGTCATCGGCGGCCTGGTGGAGACCAGCGTGAGCAGCACCGCCGCGCTGCTGGGCCTGGCGATCGTGTTCGGTGCCGGGCAGCAGGCGGTCACCGCGTTCGCCGACCGGCGGGCGGCCGAGCTGCTCGGCCCCGCGGCCAAGAGCTGATGCCGCGCGGGTGGCCGCCGGCCCTGGGTAGCCTGATCCCATGATCTTCATTACCGCCAAGTTCCGGGTCCGCCCGGAGGACGCCGACCGCTGGCCGCAGATCGCCGCCGACTTCACCGCCGCGACCCGGGCCGAGCCCGGCTGCCTGTGGTTCGACTGGTCCCGCAGCCTGGACGACCCGACCGAGTACGTGCTGGTCGAGGCGTTCCGGGACGACGAGGCGGGCGCCGCGCACGTGCAGTCGGAGCACTTCCGGACCGCCCAGCGCACGTTGCCGCCGCACCTGGCCGAGACGCCCCGGATCGTCAACGTGACGGTGCCACAGCAGGACTGGTCGCGCCTGGGCGAGATGGCGGTGCCGGGCGACGCCTGACCGGGTGACCGGTCCGGCGCGGGCGGCGGTCGTGCCGCCCGCGCGGCCGGTCAGGGGATGGTCAGGCCGTACGCGGCGAGGATCTCCAGGATCGGCTGGTAGTAGCTGGTGCCGCCGCTCGTGCAGTTGCCGCTGCCGCCGGACAGGACGCCGATGACGGTGCCGGTCGCCGCCACGTAGAGCGGGCCGCCGCTGTCGCCCGGTTCGGCGCAGATGTTCGTGCGGATGAGCCCGGTGACGCTGCCCTCGGCGTAGTTGACAGTCGCGTTCAGCCCGGTGACGGTGCCGCACCGCACGCCCGTGGTGGCGCCGCTGCGGCAGACCGCCTGCCCGACGTACGCGCTGCCCGCGGCGGTGACGGTGACCTGCCCCGGGTAGGTGTGGATCGCGCTCGGGTGGGCGACGGTGCCGGTGTAGCGGACCACGCCGTAGTCGTTGCCGGGGAAGCTGCTGCCGGTCCGGCTGCCCAGCACCGTGGTGCGGGCGCTGTCGGCGTACCAGGTGGCGGCGAGGCGGGTGCAGTGCCCGGCGGTCACGAAGTACCAGGTGGCGCCGCTGCGCACGTTCGCGCCCAGTGAGCAGCGCCCGCCGCCGCCGTGGATCGCCTGACCGCCGGCGATGAGCGTGCGCAGCCGCCCGGGTTCGTGGCGCAGCACCGCGCCGGCCCGGTCGGCGGTCCGGCGCAACGCGGCCAGCTCGCGCCCGCGTACCGTGTCGTCGGCGGTGACTGTCAGCCGGCCGGTGGCCGGGTCGTGCCCCCAGGCGGTACCGGGCGTGCGGATCGCGGCGAGCGCGGCGGGCTCGGGCGGCGGTGCGGCGGCGCCGGCCCGGCGACCGCCGGGGTGCCGGCGAGCAGGGCGGCGAGGACGAGTACGACGAGCGCGGGTCGGCGCATCCTCCAGGACCTCCTCCATCGTCTACGGTCGATTCGTCAAGCATCGGCCCGGCGACGCGATCGACTCAACCGGCAGAACCGGCGCTCCCCGAAACTTCCGGAGCCGCGCCGGGCGGTACGCGCGTGCCCGCTGCCGCCCCCGCCCGGGATTCCGCCCGTTCGCCCGGTGCCGCGTGCCCCGATGTCGACGCATCGAGGTGATTAAGTTTTCGGAACGCTTCCGGTAGGCTCCGGGCAGAGATTCGCTTCGATCCACTCACGATGTGCCGGGGATTCACTCCCCCACCTGGCGCGGCCACCGGGCGGCCGCGCGGAGCCGACATCGTGGCGGGCGGTGGCCGAGGCGAGCCGATCCCATTGACAGGCTAGAGAGGCGTTCAGATGGACAAGGTGCTCGCCCGCGGCAGCGGGAGCGCGGCAGCCCGGTCACGCCCGCGGACCGCTGTGGTCGCGATGGTGGCGGGGGCCGCGGTGGTCGCCGCCACGATAGCGGCGGCGACCAGCGCCAGCGCCGGTACGACGCTCGGCGCGTCGGCGGCGGAGCAGGGCCGGTACTTCGGCACGGCGGTGGCGGTGAACAAGTTGTCCGACAGCACGTATGTCGGCATCCTGAACCGCGAGTTCAACATGGTCACCGCCGAGAACGAGATGAAGTGGGACGCCACCGAGCCGTCCCAGAACCAGTTCAACTTCAGCAGCGGCGACCGGCTCGTCGCGCACGCCCAGGCCAACGGCATGCGGGTACGCGGACACGCGCTGGCCTGGCACTCGCAGCAGCCCGGCTGGGCGCAGAACATGTCCGGCAGCGCGCTGCGCCAGGCGATGCTCAACCACGTCACCCAGGTCGCCACCCACTACCGGGGCAAGATCCACTCCTGGGACGTGGTGAACGAGGCGTTCGACGACGGCAACAGCGGCGCCCGCCGCAACTCCAACCTGGAGCGCACCGGAAGCGACTGGATCGAGGCCGCGTTCCGTGCCGCCCGCGCCGCCGATCCGGGCGCCAAGCTCTGCTACAACGACTACAACACCGACAACTGGTCGTGGGCCAAGACCCAGGCGGTCTACAACATGGTGCGGGACTTCAAGTCCCGGGGCGTGCCGATCGACTGCGTCGGTCTCCAGTCGCACTTCAACAGCGGGTCGCCGTACCCGAGCAACTACCGCACCACGCTGCAGAACTTCGCCGCGCTCGGCGTCGACGTGCAGATCACCGAGCTGGACATCGAGGGTTCGGGCAGCAGCCAGGCCACCACGTACGGCAACGTGACCCGGGACTGCCTGGCCGTGCCGCGCTGCAACGGCATCACGGTCTGGGGCATCCGGGACACCGACTCCTGGCGGGCCAGCGGCACCCCGCTGCTGTTCGACGGCAGCGGCAACAAGAAGCAGGCGTACACCGCCGTGCTGAACGCGCTCAACGAGGGCGGCACCCCGCCGCCTACCACCGCGCCGCCGACCAGCACGCCGCCCACCTCGGCGCCGCCCACCAGCACGCCGCCGACCAGCGCGCCGCCCACGACTCCCCCGCCGACCGGCGCCTGCACCGCCACGTTCACCGTCAACCAGTGGCCGGGCGGCTTCGTCACCAACGTCCGCATCACCGCGGGCTCCTCCGGACTCAACGGCTGGGCCGTGTCGCTGACAGTGCCCTCGGGCTCGGCGATCACGAACACCTGGAGCGCCCAGGCCAGCGGCACCAGCGGTGCGGTGACCTTCCGCAACGTGGACTACAACCGCCAGGTCGGTGCCGGTGGCACCACCGAGTTCGGCTTCCAGGGCACGGGTACCGCGCCCTCCGGCACGCCGGCCTGCGCGGCCGGCTGACAGTCGACGCGACCCGGCACGGGGCCACCGTGCCGGGTCGCGTCGAGGGCGGGCAGCAGCCCGCGACCGTACAGTGGGGTAGGTCCTGTTCCACCGTTTCGCCGGAAGGACCACAGTGAACCGACGCATCAGGACCGCCCTCGGCGTCGCCCTGACCGCCGCCCTCGTCACCACCGCCGCCCCGGCCCCCGCCACCGCCCACGACCGCCGCCCGAGCGTCATCGCGCTGCCCGACGGCTTCCAGCCGGAGGGCGTCGCCGCCGCCGGCCGGTACGCCTGGTTCGGGTCGCGGGCCACCGGCGAGATCTACCGCGCCGACCTCATCACCGGAGCGGGCCGGCAGGTCAGCCCCGCCACCGGCACCCCCTCGCTCGGCCTGAAGGTCGACCCGCGGGGCCGGCTGTTCGTGGCCGGTGGCACCGCCGGTGACGCCCGGGTGATCGACACGCGCACCGGCGCCGTGCTCGCGAGCTACCGGTTCGCCGACGCGCCGACGTTCGTCAACGACGTGGCGCTCACCCGCGACGCCGCCTGGTTCACCGACTCGAACCGGCCGATGCTGTACCGCCTGCCGCTGGGGCGCGGTGGCACGCTGCCGCCCGCCGACGGCTTCACCACGCTGCCGCTGACCGGCGACTTCCAGCAGACCGGCACCGGCATCAACCTCAACGGCATCGCGCCCACGCCGGACGGGCGGGCGCTGATCGTCGTGCAGTCGAACACCGGCACGCTGTTCCGGGTGGACCCGGCCACCGGCGTCACCACCACCGTCGACGTGCCGGGGAGCACGTTCGTCAACGGCGACGGCCTGCTGCTGCTCGGCCGCACGCTGTACGTGGTGCAGAACCGGCTCAACCAGGTCGCCGTGGTCGAGCTGAACCGCGCCGGCACCACCGGTGTGCTGCGCCGGGTGCTCACCGATCCGGACTTCGACGTGCCGACCACCGTCGCCAGCGCCCTCGGGCGGCTCTACCTGCCCAACGCCCGGTTCTCCACCCCGCCGACGCCGGCCACCCCGTACACGGCTGTCGCCGTCGACGCACGCTGAGCGGGCCGCCGCCCGCGCCGGACGTCCGGCGCAGGCGGCGTCGCTCACTCCTCCATCTCCGGGCCGAGCAGCCGGATCTCCTCGATGTCGATGGCCGCCTGGAGCTGCCGCAGCACCGCGTCGTCGATCTGCCTGGTGTTGCGCAGCCGGGTGATCTCCTGCCGCTTGTGGTCGAGCACCCGAAGCCGCAGCCGGCGGGCCATCTCCCGCTCCGCCTCCGCGTCCTCGCCACCCGGGTCGCGGGCGTCGGCCAGGTGGTCCTCGTAGTCGGCGCGCAACCGGTCCACGGTGTCCTGGGTGGCGCCCACGTCGCTGGCGGCCCGGGGCAGCGCCTCCAGTGCCGCCTCGGTGGCCCGGATCCGGGCCCAGCGCACCTCCTCGTCGCGTTCCCGGTCGCCGGTCAGGCCGGCCCAGCTCACGACCGCGGGCAACGTGGTGCCCTGCACCAGCATGATCAGCACGATCACCACGACGGTGACGAAGATGATCAGGTCACGTTCGCGTACCGGGCTCCCGTCGTGCATGGCGACCGGCACGGCGAGCGCCGCGGCGAGCGAGACGGCGCCCCGGAACCCGGCCCAGCCCACGGCGGTACGCATCCGGCCGTCGAAGTGCCGCGCCCGGCTCGACTCCCGCCGGTCCACCCGTTGCAGCGCCGACACCGACAGGTGCACCCAGAGCAGGCGGATCGCCACCACGACCGCTGCGACGAGCACCGCGATGCCGAGCGACGCGGTCGGCGAGTGGCTGGTGATGCTGCGCAGCGAGCGCGGCACCTGCGTGCCGAGCAGTACGAACAGCCCACCGTTGATCATGAAGGTGGAGAGGTCCCAGAACGCGAACGCGGTGACCCGGGAACGGGCCCGGATCACCCGGGGCGCGGCGTACGACAGCAGCAGCCCGGACACGACCACCGCGAGCACCCCGCTGGCGTGCACCGCGTCGGCGAGCAGGAACGCGACGAACGGGGTGAGGATGCTCAGCCCGCCCTCGCGCATCGGGTCGTCCACGTGCTTGCGGATCAGCACCACGACCGCGCCGACGAGCAGGCCCGCGGCCACCCCGCCGGCCGACTTGCCGACGAACTCGCCGCTGAGCGTCAGCGCACCGGGCACCGTACCGCCCGCGACCACGCCCGCCGCCACCGCGAACAGCACGAGCGCCGTACCGTCGTTGACCAGGCTCTCCGCGCGCAGCGTGGTGAGGATGCCGCGCGGCATCCGTTTGGCCAGGCCGGCCACGGCGGCGGCGTCGGTCGGCGCCAGGACGGCCCCGAGCACCCACGCGGCGGCCGGCTGTACGCCGAGGGCCTGCGCGGTGTACGCGACGGCGACCATCGTGACGATCACCAGCACGACGGCGAGCCCGACGATCACCGTGAGGTTGGCCCGGATCTCGCGGAGGCTGATGACCAGACTCTCCCGGTAGAGGATCGCCGGAAGGAACAGCACCAGCACGACCTCGGGTTCGAGGATCAGGTTTTCGAACGGCGGCAGCAGGCCGATCAGCGCGCCCATCGCGATCAGCAGGACCGGCGGCGCGACGCTGTAGCGACCGCCGATGGTGGTGCCGACGAGCACGGTGGCACCCAGCACCGTGATCAGCACGAGTGCTTCCACGCCGTACCCCCGTCACCGTCCGCCGGGGATCACGGTGCCCTACGGCGGCGGCCCGGCGGGGCGGAACGGGTGATCGTTACTCGAAGCGGGCCGGGTCGCCGGCGCCGCGGCGCAGGATCTCCGGCTCGGGGCCGGACAGGTCGACCACTGTGGTCGGCTCCAGCCCGCAGTCCCCGGCGTCGACCACGGCGTCGACGAGGTGGTCGAGCCGTTCCTTGATCTCCCAGCCCTGGGTCATCGGCTCGTCCTCGCCGGGCAGCAGCAGCGTGCTGGTCAGCAGCGGCTCGCCGAGTTCGGCGAGCAGCGCCTGGGTCACGGTGTGCCGGGGTACGCGCGCCCCGACCACCCGGCGCCGCGGGTCCTGCAACCGGCGGGGCACCTCGGCGGTGGCCGGCAGCAGGAAGGTGTAGCTGCCCGGGATGACGGACTTGACCTGCCGGAAGACCGCGTTGCTGAGCTTGACGAACTGGCCGAGCTGGGCGAAGTCGGCGCACATCAGGGTGAACGGGTGCCGGTCGTCGAGCCGCCGGATCTCCCGGATCCGCTCCACGCCGTCGCGGTTGCCGATCCGGCAGCCGAGCGCGTAGCAGGAGTCGGTCGGGTAGGCGATCACCCCGTCGGCGCGCAGCAGGTCCACCACCTGCCGGATCACGCGGGGCTGGGGGTTGTCCGGATGCAGGTCGTAGTACCTCGCCACGCCGGCCAGCCTATGTCCACGCCCGGGCGGGCGCAGGTTTGGCCGGGGCGGTTTCCGGAAACAGGTGGGGGCCGTTCACGACAGGGGGACCGAATCATGTCCGAAGCCAGCACAGACCGCGTCGCCGACCGCCCCGCGGAGGTGACCGATCCGCTGCTGTGGGACCTGGCCGCCGCGGTGGCCGACGCGCACCAGCCGGACGCCGAGCGCGTCTGCACCAGCCCGAGCTGCGTCGGGGCGGCGTGGCCGTGCGCGGCCTGGAACAACGCGCAGGCGGGGCTGAGCGCCGCCCGGACGCCGCGGCAGCCCGCCGCGCCCCGGCAGTCCGCCGGCTCGCCGCAGTCCGCGTCGCGGCCGGTCGCCGGACAGCCGGTCGCCGGGCAGCCGGGCGCCGGTCGAGCCGGTGCCGCCGGTGAGCCGGGCACGGCTGCGGCACGCACCGACGTGCGGAGTCTCGCCGCCACCGCCGCCTGACTCAGCGTAGGCGTACGCGTCCTCGCGCCGCCCCCGGCCGCCTCGGTCGGGGGCGGCGCTTCGTGCGGGCCGTCGACGCTGGTCAGGGCGCTTCGCGAGGTGACCGGAGGGCCTTCCGTGAGCACGGGAGAGCGCTCTCTTTGGTAACAAGACATTGACGGAGCCGTAACCCGAACCTTACTGTCCCTTCTCAAGAGAGCGCTCTCACGACTGCCGGAACACCATTTCGTACCCCGCCTTCTCCTCGTGAAGGGGACCTCCATGAACCTCCTGCGGGACTTCTCCCCCGACCCCGTACCCCCGACCGCGCCCGTCCCGTCCCCGGCCCGCCGTCGCGGTCTGCGGGCGACCGCCCTCGTCGCCGCGTCCGTGCTCGCCGCCGGCCTGCTGGGCGCCGTGGCCGGCGGCGGCGGCACGGCCACCGCCGGCGCCGTCGGCGCGGGCAGCTACACCGAGACGCTGCCGCCCGGCGCCCAGCTGCCCAAGGGCTGCGGCGCGATCAGCACCAACCCGCGCATCTTCACCACCCCCGACGCGCCCGCCGGCGCCATCCCCACCAACGACTGGTGGTCGTCGCTGATCTGGAAGCGCAACAACTGCGCCGGCAGCGAGAACCTGCACGCCCACCCGCTGGCGTTCAAGGCCGAGAACAACGGGCTCGGCCTGTCGTACACCACCACCCCGGCCATCAGCGGCACCGCGACCGGCGTCGGCGAGTTCCACTACCCGTACGGCGAGGACGTCCGCGTCGGGATGCCCGGACTGTCCGCGCCGGTCGTCAAGGCCGCCGACTGGAGCGACTGGACGGTCACCGCCGACTGGAGCGACGGCAGCCGCACCATGCGCGCCACCATCGGCCACGGGCTGCCGTTCAGCTACTACACGGTCAGCGGCGGCACCGCGCAGCTCACCGCCACCGCGACGCCCACCGTGTGGCGCAACTCCGGCGCCACCATCGGCTTCACTGTCAACGGCCACGACTACGTCGCGTACGCACCGACCGGCGCGACCTGGACCGTCAACGGCGCCGGCATCAGCTCGACGCTGGCCGGCAAGGGGTACTTCTCGGTCGCGGTGCTGCCCGGCGGCGGCGACCGGGCCGCCCTGGCCGACACCTACGGCCGGTACGCCCACGCCCACGTCACCGGCACCCGGATGAGCTACACGTACGACCCGTCGGCGGGAACGGTGCGCACCACGTACGCGTTCACCACCACGCCCCGCGAGGGCAGCGAGACGAAGACAGTGGTGGCGCTCTACCCGCACCAGTGGCGCAGCCTCACCGGCGCCACCCCGATCACCCCGACGTACGTCTCGGCGCGCGGCGCCATGCGGGTGCTCACCGGCGTGCCGTCGTTCACCACCACGATGCGTTTCACCGGTGTGCTGCCCGAGGTGCCCGCCGTCGGCGACTCCAGCGGCGCGGACCTGGCCACCGTCACCGGCTACCTCAACGCCGAGCAGGGCAACCCGGAGGGCGTCAGCGGCCGGGACACCTACTGGGCGGGCAAGGGACTCGGCCGGGCCGCCCGGATCGCCGAGATCGCCGACCAGCTCGGGCAGACCCCGGTCCGCGACGCGGCGGTGACCGCGATGAAGAACCGGCTGACCAACTGGCTCACCGCCGGCTCGGGCGAGACCAGCCAGCTGTTCTACTACGACCGCAACTGGGGCACGCTGATCGGCTACCCGGCCTCGTACGGCTCCGACGAGGACCTCAACGACCACCATTTCCACTACGGCTACTTCATCGCCGCCGCCGCCACTGTCGCCAAGTTCGACCCGGGCTGGGCCGACGACAGCCGCTACGGCGGCATGATCGACCTGCTCATCCGCGACGCCAACAACTACGACCGCGCCGACAGCCGCTTCCCCTACCTGCGGGACTTCGACATCTACGCCGGGCACGACTGGGCCTCCGGGCTGGCGCCGTTCTTCGCCGGCAACAACCAGGAGTCCTCCTCGGAGGGGATGAACTTCGCCAACGCGCTGATCCAGTGGGGTCAGGCCACCGGCGACACCGCCGTCCGCGACGCCGGGGTCTACCTGTGGACCACGCAGTCGGCGGCCATCTCCGAGTACTGGTTCGACGTGTACGACCAGAACTTCCCGGCCGCGTTCGGGCACAAGACGGTCGGCATGGTGTGGGGCGACGGCGGGGCGTACGCGACCTGGTTCTCCTCCGCGCCGGAGATGATCCAGGGCATCAACATGCTGCCGATCACCGGCGGTCACCTCTACCTGGGCGACCACCCCGAGTACGTCAAGGCCAACTACGCCGAGCTGGTCACCAACAAGGGCGGCCCGCCGACCGTGTGGCAGGACATCATCTGGGAGTTCCTGGCCCTCGGCGACGGCGAGCAGGCGCTGCGCAACTTCCGGGCGAACAGCGGGTTCACCAGCGAGGAAGGTGAGAGCAAGGCGCACACGTTCCACTGGATCCGCAACCTCGCCGCGCTCGGCACCGTGGACACCACGGTCACCGCGAACCACCCGCTGGCGAAGGTGTTCGTCAAGAACGGCGCCCGCACCTACGTGGCGTCGAACATCACCGCCCAGCCGCTCACAGTCACGTTCTCCAACGGCACCACGCTCACCGTGCCGGCCGGGAGGACGGCCACCTCCGGGGCGTACGCGTGGAGCGGCGGCGACGCCACCGGCGGCGTGACCGTGCCGACCGGTCCGCCGCCGACCTCGACGCCGACGCCGACCCCGACGACCGCCAGTCCGACGCCGACCACGGCCAGCCCGACGCCGACGCCGACGCCGACCACCGCCAGCCCCACTCCGAGTACCGGCACCCCGCTGACACCGGTCCGCTACCTGCGTACGGGCGGCGGGCTGGACGGCAGCGCCGGCACCGCCGGCACGGTGAACGTGGCGGCGGCGAACGGCAACTCCGACGGCACACCGGCCAACCCGCAGGTGTTCACCGCCACCGGGCTGACCGGCACGTACACCGGCGGGGCGACCGTGTTCGACCTGGCCGTCGACGCGGGGACCGCGATCGGCAACGGCGTCCAGATCCGGGTCTCCTACGACCTGACCGGCAACGGCAGCGTCGAGCGGGTGGAGACCTACTGGTACTTCGCCACCGATCCGATCCCGGGTGCGGAGCGCTACCGGCAGACCCAGGGCCTGCTCTCGGCCACCGGCACGCTGGGCAACCTGTCCGGCGGCACGGTACGCGTCGAGGTGTGGAACGCCATCGGTGGCGCGCCCACGATCCTCGGCGTCGGGAACGCCTCGACGGTCACGCTGCCGTACGGCTCCTGACCCACGGTTTCGGCGCCCCGGCCCGCACGGCCGGGGCGCCGGCTCGTGCCTACCGGTTCACGGCCAGCGGGTCGCGGTGGCCTCGAACACCTCGCTGTCACTCGCCACCGGGATGACGCAGAGCAGGTGCCCGCCCGGCGCGCGCAGCACGTGGCAGTCGAGCCAGCGGGACACCGGCGTGGCGCCCAGCCCGCACAGCCGCTCCACCTCGGCCGCCACGTCGTCGGTCTCGATGTCGAGATGGTGACGGGGCGCGTCGTCGACCGACTGCACGGCGGTGACCAGCCCCGGCACCACGTCGGCCAGGCCGGTGAACTCCGGTTCGGCCGGATCGGTGCGCAGGCTCGCGCCGAGCGCGGCGGACCAGAACGCGGCGCACTCCCCCGCCTCGTCCTGCGGCGCGTCGATGATCAGGGCGTACAACCTCGATCGATGCATCGCCCGAGCCTAGCCACGACCGCCGGCAGCGGCAGCCCGGCGAGGTCAGGCGGTCACGTGGGCGCTGTCGCCGGCCGTCGCGGCGAACGACGTGCCGCTGACCATCCGCGCGGCGTCGGAGGCGAGGAACACCACCAGCGGCGACACGTCCTCCGGCTCCACCCACGGCACGCCGAGCGGCGTCTTCGACCGCAGCGCCTGAATCGCGGCGTCCTCCACCTGAGCCAGGTCACCGGAGGCCGGCTTGCCCGCCTCGACGAGCGCCTGGACGTACCGGTCCCGGTGCCGGGTCAGGGCGGTGTCGACCAGGCCCGGGATCACCGCGTTCACCGTCACGCCGTGCGGCCCGAGTTCCAGCGCGGCGGACTTGACCAGCCCGATCAGTCCCCACTTGGACGCCGAGTACGCGGACCCGTTCGTGGTGCCGTGCTGCCCCTGGGTGGACGACGTGACCACGATCCGGCCGCCGCCGCGACGTACCAGCAGCGGCGCGAAGGCCCGCAGCACGTTCGCGGCGCCGGTGAGGTTCACGTCGATCTGGTCGTGCCAGTGCCGGTCGGTCATCTCCAGCAGCGGCGCGAACGCCTGGATGCCGGCGTTGGCGAACAGCACGTCCACGCCGCCGTGCTCGCGTTCCACCGCCTCGGCGACAGCGCGTACCGCGCCGATGTCGCGCTGATCGGCCACGTGCGCCGACCAGCGGGCGCCCGCCGCCGTCACCCGCCGGCCGGTCTCGGCCAGGTCCTCCGGGGTAGCGGGCGGCAGGTCCAGGATCGGGCTGACCGGCCCGGCGACGTCCATCCCGGCCACGTCCGCGCCCGCCTCGGCCAGCGCCACCGCCGCGGCCCGGCCGATCCCCCGCGCGGCGCCGGTGACCACAGCGACCCGCCCCGACAACACCCCCGCCACCGCGTCACCCCTCCCGTGGACTCCCCCCTCTCGCACCGTAAGCCCTGCCGCCATCGCCCCGCCTGCAATCGAGATCCCCGTACGCCCGCCCAGCTCACCGCTGGACAGAACCAGCCACCTCCCGGAGTTGGCGTCAAGCACGCACCCCACGTGCACCCGCCGATCCAAGGTCAACGCCAGCACGGGGAGGTGGTCACATCCAACCCACCCGGACCCCACCACTCCCCTGAACTGGTGTCGATCACGCGAGCAACCGACACCCGACCGAGGTCAAGATCAACACCAGTACGGGGAAGTGGCCACATCCAACCCACCCGGACCCCACCACTCCCCCGAACTGGTGTCGATCACGTATGACCTGCCCACGCCCGGCACCCCACGCCACCAAAGGCCGACACCACCTCGCCGAAGCGGCGGTATCCCCTGCATGAGAAGCGAGCCACCCGGCCAAAGCCCAGGCCAAGGCACCCAAGATCAACACCACCATCGGGAAGTGGCGCCTTCAGACCCGGCCCGACCCCACCACTTCCCCGAACTCGTGTCGATCTTGGAGGACCGGACCGCTACGGCGCGGTCACCTCGGCCAGCAGCTCCAGCAGGTGCCGGTACGGCTGCCCGGTGGCCCGCGCCAGCCCGATCTCGCAGGTGCGGTTCACCGAGGCGTACCCGTCGAAGGGCCGTGCCGCGACGGCGGCGGCCTCGGCCCGGGTGGCCGACGCGGTCAGCTCCGGATGCAGCAGTCCCCGGTCACCGGCGAAGCCGCAGCACTGCCAGCCGTCCGGGACCACCACCTCGTCGGCGACCGCGCGGGCCACGGTGAGCAGCGCGTCGTCCAGGCCGAGCCGGACCGACGAGCAGGTCGGGTGCAGCGCGAGCGAGCCGATCCGGCGGCGCACGGTCAGCCGGGGCAGCAGCGTGCCGACGGTGTACGCGACCGCGTCGACGACCCGCACGTCCCCGGCGCCGTCGACCAGCCGCTCGAAGCCCTCGGTGCAGGACGCGGCGTCGCTGACCACCGGCAGCGCGCCGTCGCGGCTCGCGGCGCGCAGCACCGGGGGCACGCGGTCGCGGACCGACCGGTAGCCGTCGGTGAGGCCCTTCGACGACCAGGGGGTGCCGCAGCACAGGTCACCGATGCCGTCCGGCACGAGCAGGCGTACGCCGGCCCGCTCGGCGAGCGTGAGCAGCGCGGCGGCCACGCCGGTGCCACCCTGCGCCGGGGCGAACAGCGTGCCCAGGCAGGACGGGACGAACACCGCGTCGGGGTCGTCGGCCGGGTGGGGGCGGCGCGGGGTGCCGCCGCGCGGCAGGTCCCGCTGCCACCGCGGCACCCGGTCCGCGCCGAGCACCGCGCGGGCGGCCCGGGTGGCGGCCTCGGGCAGCGCGGGCGGCAGCGCCCCGGCCAGGTCGAGTCCCCGGGCCATGCCCCGGGTGGTGGCGCCCCAGCGGCGGGCCGCGCCGCGCCAGGCGGTCCCCGCCGTCCGGCCGTGCTCCTGCGCGCGCAGCCGCTTGACCAGGTCACCGGTGTTGATCAGCACCGGGCAGGCGGTGGCGCACATGCCGTCAACCGCGCAGGTCTGCACCGCGTCGTAGTCGTAGTCGTCGGTCAGCTCCCGGGCCAGCGCGGTGTCTCCGGCGGCCTGCGCGGCGGCGATCTCCCGGCGCAGCACGATGCGCTGCCGGGGTGTGGTGGTGAGATCACGGCTGGGGCAGACCGGCTCGCAGTAGCCGCACTCGACGCAGCGGTCCACCTCCTCCTCCACCGCCGGCACGGTCTTGAGGTGCCGCATGTGGATCTCCGGATCGTCGCTGAGCAGCACGCCCGGGTTCAGCACGCCGTCCGGGTCGCAGAGCGTCTTCAGCTCGCGCATCACCTCGTACAGCTCGTCGCCGAACTGGCGGCGCACGTAGGGGGCCATCACCCGGCCGGTGCCGTGCTCTGCCTTGAGCGTGCCGCCGTGGCCGAGCACCAGGTCGACCATCTCCTCGGTGAAGTCGGCGTAGCGCGCCGGGGCCTCGCCGCCGTCGAACCGCTCGTTGAGCATGAAGTGCAGGTTGCCGTCCTTGGCGTGGCCGAAGATCACGCTGTCGGCGTACCGGTGCCGCTCGAACAGGTCGGCGAGCGACGCGCAGGTGCCGGCGAGCGCCTCGACCGGGACGGCGATGTCCTCCAGCAGCGCCGTGGTGCCGGACGGGCGGGCGCCCGCCACCGCCGCGTACAGGCCCTTGCGGATGTGCCACAGCGCGGCGCGGGAGGCCGGCTCTCCGCTGAGCCGGGCCGGGGCGCTCAGCGGCAGGCCGGACAGCACCGGTCCGGCGTCTGCGACCCGGTCGGCAAGCGCCGCCGGATCGGACTCCTGCCACTCGGCGAGCAGCGCGGCGTGCCCGCGCACGGCCAGGCCGCGCAGCGTCGCGTCCGCCTTCGGGTCGCGCTGGGCGACCCGCAGGGCGGCGGCGTCGAGCAACTCGATCGCCGCCGGCCCGGCGGCCACCAGCGCCGGCATGGCGGCCATCGCCGCGCCCAGGGTGTCGAAGACCAGCAGGCCGGTCGCGGCGTGCCGGTGCACGGGTACGGTGCGGAACGTCGCCGAGGCGACGAACGCGAGCGTGCCCTCACTGCCCACCACGAGCCGGGTGAGCAGGTCGGCCGGGTCGTCGTGGTCGAGGAACGCGTTCACGCCGTACCCCATGGTGTTCTTCATGGCGTACTGGGCGCGGATGCGGCGCACCGAGTCGGGATTGCCGCGTACCCGGTCACGCAGCCGCAGCAGCCCGGCGTGCAGGTCCGGTTCGGCGGCGCGCAGCCGGGCGTCGGCGTCCGGGACGCCGGTGTCCAGCACGGTGCCGCCGGGCAGGGCGAGGACCAGCGACTCCAACGTCCGGTACGTGTTGAACTCGGTTCCGCAGGTCATGCCGCTGGAGTTGTTGGCGACCACGCCGCCGACCGTGCAGGCGGACTCGCTGGCCGGGTCGGGGCCGAGTTTGCGGCCGTACGACGCGAGGCGCGCGTTCACCTGCCGCAGCACCACCCCGGGCTGCACCCGTACCCGCCGCCCGTCGTCGAGCACCGTCAGGTCGCGGAAGTGCCGCCGCACGTCGACGAGCAGCCGGTCGGTGACCGCCTGGCCGCTGAGGCTGGTGCCGCCGGAGCGGAACGTCAGCGCGGTGCCGGTGCGGCGCCCGTACGCGAGCAGCGCGGCCACCTGACCGGCGTCGGCCGGCGTGATCACCGCGCCGGGGTGCAGCAGGTAGTGCGAGGCGTCGTGGGCCATCCGCAGCCGGTCCGCGGCCCGGGTCGTCACACCGCCGGGCACCACCGACTCCAGCCCGGCCCGCGTGGACGCGCTCAGCTCCGTCATGATCACCGCACCTCCCCCGGCTCACAGTAGTCACGCACGGCGGGGCTCACCGCGCGGTGATCCGGTCCAGCACCCGCCGCTGGAACGCGCGGGCAGCCGGGCCGGACGGCGGCGTGCCGCCCCGGCGGGCCGCGATCGAGGCGCGGATCAGCGCGGCGTCCGGGTCGTCGGCGGCCACCCGCAGCCCGGCGTCGACCTTGCCCAGCCAGACGCCGTCGCGGATGCGCACCAGCGCCCGGCAGGCGCCGAGCACCGCGTCCTCCGCGCCGGGGGCCGGTTCGTCGCCGGGTGGCGTGGGCAGCGCCAGCCACCAGCGCAGCGCGTCCGCGAGCAGCGCCCGCAGCGCCTCCGGGGACGGGTCGGCGAACACGTCGGCAGCGGGCGGGCCGAGTAGCGTCCGACCGGACTGGCGCAGGATGCTGCGGTCCAGCGCGTACCAGAACCGCCCGTCGGCGGCGGGCCGGTCGGCCGGGTCGTAGGTGGCGCGGAACGGCATGGTGGCACCGGTGTTCAGCTCGAGCTCGAAGCCCGGCTCCGGGATGCCGGAGGCGGAGACGTCGCGGCGGTAGACGACCAGTTCCAGGCCGCGCGCCGGGCAGGGCAGCGACTCGTGCCGCAGCCGGTCCACGAGCAGGCGCTTGTCCGGCTCCGGCATCGGCCCGGCGGCCACCAGCGCCACGTCCACGTCGCTGCGGCCCGGCTGGTACGCGCCCAGCCCGACCGACCCGGCGGCGTACGCGCCGACCAGGTCCTCACCGAGCACGTCCCAGGAGCGGCGCACCACTTCGGCCAGGTAGTCGCGGATGTCGTCGCGCATTCCGGCATCCTGCCCCGGCCCGGGCGCGGTCAGTCCGCCGGGTCGGGACAGCACACGGTCAGCGCGCCCGGCACCACCTTCACCTTGAGCCGTTTCGCCTTGCCCCGGGCGCCGCCGTCCAGCTCGTACGTCTTCGGCGCGTCGAACCGGACCTTGATCTTGCGACCCCGGGTGATCCGCACGAACGGCGACTCCTCGGAACGCCCGGCGGCCATCCGGCCCAGCGTGCGCGCCCAGTCCACCGCGCCGCTGGCGGTGGACACGCCGACCTCCAGCGCCCCGTCGTCCGGGCGGGCGTCGTCGAAGGCCGGGATGCCGCCGGTGATGGTGCCGACGTTGCCGAACAGCACGCAGCTCGCCTCGTCGTCGAACCAGTCGGCGCCGTCGACCCGGATCCGGGTCCGTACGCACTCGCCGCGCACGTGCCGCAGCCCGGTCCAGACGTACGCGATCCGGCCGAACCGGCCCTTGAGCTGCCGGTCGGCGTCACGGATCAGGTCGCCGTCGAACCCGGCGCCGGCCATCACCGCGAAGTGCTCGCCGTTGATCCGGCCCAGGTCCAGCTCGCGCCGGCGGCCGTGCAGCGCGATGCGCACCGCCTCCGGCAGGTCGACCGGGATGCCCAGGTTCACCGCGAACAGGTTGGCCGTGCCGGCGGGCAGGATGCCCATCGGCACGCCGCTGCCCGCGAGCGCGTCGGCGCACCGCTGCACCATGCCGTCGCCGCCCCACACCAGCACCAGCTCGGCACCCTCGTCCAGGGCCGCGCGCACCCGCTTGGGCGCCTTGCGGCTCTTCGGCACCTCGTACCAGAGCAGCCGCCCGACCCCGGCGGCGACGAGCCGGGAGCGCAGCTCGTCGAGCCCACCCCCGAACGTCTTCTTCCGGTGGGCGACGACAGCGATCACACCGGCCGGGGGCGCGGCGGGGGCGGGGGTGGTGTCCGGGCGTTCGGCCGTGCGCGTGTCCATGGCCGGCTGGTACCCGGACTCCGCGGATCCCACGCCTGCGCCCGGCGCGACGCGCCCGACACGGATCGACGGCGTACTGTGCCCGGGCCGCCACGTTGGGTACAGTGCGGGGCGTCGATCGGTGCCGCCGGGCGTGGATCCGAAGGGTGCGGGATGTCGGAACGGACCGGGTGGATGGCGCGCTGCACGCTGCGCCTCGGCCTGCTGCTCGGTGCCGTGGCGGTCGTCTGGGGTGCCCACGAGGTCGCATCCGGCTCGGCCGCCCACGCCGCCGACCGCGAGCCGTCCGGCCCGCTCACCGCCACCGTCGGGGTGCTCACCCACACGCTCGGAACGGTGCTCGGCCTGCCCACGTCCGGAACGGGCGCCGCGCCCTCCACCGGATCCGGTGACGCCGCGGCGCAGCCGGCGACGCCCGCCGCGCCCGCGCCTGCTCCCGACCCCGCCGCACCCGGCCCCGCCGCACCCGCGCCTGCGTCCGACTCCGCCGCGCCGGTGCCCGCACCTGACGCGACCGCGCCGAAGCCCGGCACGCCCGCGTCCGGAACGCCGTTGCCCGGCACGGGCCGGCCGAATGCCCAGCCGGCCCCCGCGGCGCCGGTCACCGGCCGGGTGGTCGACGCGGTGGTGACGCCGGTCCGCGACCACGTGCTCACGCCCGTCACCGACGGCCTGCGCCCGGTCACCGACCCGGTAAGCGACCACGTGCTCGCGCCGGTCGCGGAGGGCCTGCGCCCGGTCACCGACCCGGTGAGGGCAGGCGTGCTCGACCCGGTGGCGGACGTGCTGGCCCCGGTCGTGGAGCCGTTGCGCCCGATCCTCGGCCCGGTCTGGCGGGGCCTGGAACCGGTACTCGACCCGCTGGATCCGGTGCTCGATCCGCTCAGCCCGGTGACCGATCTGATCGACCCGCCGGCCGCGCCGGACCCCGGCTCGCCCCCGGCGCCCGGCGAGCCCGTGCCCGGCCCGGCCGCTCCCGGCGCCCCGATCGTCCCGGCCGACCCGGCCGCGACGCCGGCACCGGCTCCCGAGCGTGCGCACGACACGCCGCCCCGCCTCGGCGGGCCGGTCCTCGCCGCCCCGGCGGCGCGCAGCCTCACCGTCGTCGGCACGCGGTGGGTCGAGCCCGTACGCAGCCGGGCACCGGCGACCGTCGGTCCGGCCGCGCACGTCACGACCACACCCGCCCTGCCGCTGCCGCTCGACGGCGTCACCCACGGCGGCGGCGCGGTGCACAGCGAGGCCGCCGACGCGGACGCGAACCGCTGGCGACTGCCGACGCTGACCCACGGGTACGCGCGACCGTCGGCCGACCCGCTGCCGCCGTCGCGCACGTCGCGCCCCGGCACCAGACCTGCCTGAGCGGACTCCACAGGCACCACCTCCGATCCGGAGCACGGGCGTGTCCCGCCCGACTGCCGCATGCCGCGGCGGCGCCGTCGACAGTCGTCCGGCGCCCGTAACCGACCCGACCACGCCTGGAAAACAGGAGTTCGTTCATGAGCACAGCCCTGCCCGTCGTCCGCGCCCGATGGTGCGACATCGGCCGGATCGCCGATCTCGTCGCCGAGGCCCTCGCGCCCACCGCGCTGGCCGCCTGGCTCGTCCCCGACAAGTCCCGCCGCCTGCCGGTCCTCGCCGCCGTGGCGCGGATCTGGACCGAACACGCGTTGCTGTTCGGCGACGCGTTCCTGCTGCCAGACGGCAGCGCCGCCACCGTGTGGTTCCACCGCTACCGCCCGATCCCCGTCCCCCACCGGTACGCCGACCGGCTCGCCGGCGCCGCCGGGACGGACGAGGACCGGTTCCGCCGCCTCGGTGAGGAACTGGCGGCACGCCGTCCTGCCGAGCCGCACAACCATCTGGCGCTGCTGGCCGCGCCCCGGGGCGGCGCGACGCAGGCGCTGTCCGCGGCGCAGCGCCGGATGGACACGTTGAGCCTGCCCACGTACGCGCACCCGTGCGCCGGTGAGCAGGAGGAGGAGCTGCTGCGGCGGCTCGGCTACGCCGAACGGGAGACGTTCGCCGCCCCGGACGGCACGCCGGTGCGGTCGCTGTGGCGGTCGGCGCCGTTCCACGCGGGCGGCAACGACAGGTGGCGGACCCGCCGGGCCGCCCGCCGGGAACGCGACGACCGGGCCGTCGGCTGGGCGGCACGCTGACCGGCTGAGCCCCGGGCCGGGGTGGACGACCGCCGCCCCGGCCCGGACCGGCGCCACACCGTCCGGGTTCTTCGGCCGGTGCCGTCGGCGCAGCTCGGTTAGCCTGCGAGCCGGGCACGACTCAGCCGAGCAGCCGGAGGTAACGCGTGCGGAACAGCGGATCCACCCCGGAACCGGGCGGCGCGACCCAGGTGCGCCCCAGGCGCAAGCGGCGGCGTCTGCTGGTCGTCCTCGCGGTCTGCACGCTGCTGGCCGGCTGCGGGCTGGTCGCCGGCGGCTACTACTTCGACAGCGTGCCGACGCCCAGCGACCTGAAGCTGCCCGAGTCCACCACCGTCTACTACGCAGACGGGCGCACGCCGATGGCGAAGCTGGGCGCGCAGAACCGCACCATCGTGCCGTACGACCAGATGAACGACTCGGCGAAGCAGGCGATCGTGGCGGCCGAGGACCGTACGTTCTGGACGAACCAGGGCATCGACTTCAAGGGTGTGATGCGGGCGGCCTGGGCCAACGTGAGCGGCGGGCAGCGGCAGGGCGCGTCCACCCTCACCCAGCAGTACGCGCGCATCGCCGCGGACCTGCGCGGGGTCACCTACTCCCGCAAGCTGCGCGAGGCGGTGATCGCGTGGAAGCTCGACGACGCATACTCCAAGGAGGAGATCCTCGGTTTCTACCTGAACACCGTGCCGTTCGGCCGGGGCGCGTACGGCATCGAGGCGGCCGCGCAGACGTACTTCGGCAAGACGGTGCGCCGGGACGCGCCCGCCGCGCGGCAGCTCACGCCGGCCGAGGCGATGGTGCTCTGCGCGATGGTGAAGCAGCCGGAGGCGGACCCGGCCGACCCGGAGGGCTCGCCCGGCTACGATCCGCGCCGCAACGCGCTGGCCCGGCAGAACTCGATCGACAGGTGGAACTACATCCGCGACGGCATGGTCAAGCTCGGCTACCTGACGCCGCAGCAGGCGGCGGATCTCGCGTACCCGGACACGGTCCGGCCGATCGACAAGGACGCGGGCCGCTCCGACCTGGACCGGCCGACCGGCCTGGTGGTCAACCATGTGCTCGCCGAGCTGCGCGAGACCGAGCCGTTCCGCGGCAAGCCGGACGAGGTGATCCGCGACGGCGGCTACCGGATCGTCACCACGATCGACAAGCGCGTGCAGGACGCGGCCGAGGCGGCGGCGGACATCCGCCGCGACACCGCGCCGCAGGCGGTACGCGGCCAGCCGCGCAACTGGCAGGCCGCGCTGGTGGCGGTGGAGCCGGGCACCGGCCGGGTGCTCGGCTACTACGGCGGCGACAAGGGCTCGGGCGCGGACTACGCCGGCTGGTACTACGACGAGAACGGCGAGACCCGCGGCTTCGGCCAGCATCCGCCGGGGTCGTCGTTCAAGGTGTACGACCTGGCCGCCGCCGTACGCGACGGGATCTCGGTGAAGCAGCGGTTCGACTCGCCGGACACCAAGGAGTTCCCCGCCTCGGGGCGGACGAAGGGCAGCGCGGCCGGGCCGATCCGCAACGCGGAGCGCGCGCCCTGCCAGCCGGACTGCGCGCTCTGGGAGGCCACTGTCGCGTCGCTGAACGTGACCTACTTCGAGCTGACCGAGAAGCTGGGCACCGCCAAGGTGATCGAGACCGCGCGGCAGGCCGGCGTGGAGTCGATGTGGGAGACGGTGCGGGGCAATCCCCGGCCGCAGCGCGTCGACCTGCGCAGCGACCCGGCCGACGAGGTGGCGAAGCGGTTCTCCACCGAGGTCGGGATCGGGCAGTACGGCATAACCGTGCAGGACCACGCGAACGGGATGGCGACGTTCGCGGCCGGCGGCAAGCGTGCCGACGCGCACTTCGTCCGGTCGGTGACCAAGGACGACGAGGAGGTGTGGACCGAGCAGCTCCGTACGACGGACCTGGGCCTGGACCGGGAGGCGATCGACCAGCTCGACTGGACGCTGCGCCGCGTGCGGGCCGCCGAGCTGGGCAACGGCTGGGACTCCGCCGGGAAGACCGGCACCTGGCAGGCCGGGCAGAGCACCACGCAGAACGTGCACACCTGGATGGTCGGCTGGACCGGCGCGCTCGCCTCGGCCGTCTGGCTGGGAACCACCGACGGCAAGCCGCTGCGGACCAGGGGCGGCAGCTACGAGGTGTACGGCTCGACCGGCGCCGCGCCGATCTGGCGGCAGTTCATGACCCGGGCCACCGCGGCCATGAAGCTCGACCCGGACAAGTACCGCTTCGGTCAGCCGAAGTTCCCCGGCGAGACCCCGGAGCCGACCCGGTCGGCGCCTCCGCCGGCGACCACCGCCGCGCCGACGCCGTCGGAGTCGCCGAGCCCGAGCCCGTCCTCGTCGAGCCCGAGCCCGGACCCGACCGGGCGGCCGACCTCGCGGCCGACGCTGACGCCGTCGCTGCCGCCGCTGCCCACCGTGTCGCCGACGCGGACCCGCGGCCCACGCTGACCCGGCCGGGCGGCGGTCCGCCGCCGCCCGGCCGCGCTGACGGCGGCCTCGCGTCTATGCGCGCCATTCGCACACAGCGGCAACGTCCGCAATTTGCACCGGCATCCATCCACCGTCGGCGATGTTCGCCCTGATCAGGGCCTATTGAAGATCATGGTTGCCTGGATCGGCGCGCGCGGCGGCGCGCCCGACTGTCAGCCGTTGCCCAGGTCACCCATTGCTCCGGGCTCGGGCGGCGTGTGATTGTGCACCAGCGAGCCGCCGACCCCCGGCGAATCGCGACGGTCGATCTGTCGACCCGGAGCCACGCCGGCAGCTCCGGTGACCGGCCGTCACCCTGCCTCGCACCACCGCGCCGCCCGTCCCCACCGGGCTCCGTGCGGCGCGCCTGTAGAACAGGAGCAAACCCCCGTGAAACTCTCACCTCGCCTCGCCGCGCTCACCGGCGCGGCCGCGGCCGGCCTGCTCGCCGCAGGCACCGCCGCCGCCGTGCAGGCCGCGCCACCCGGACCCGCCGCCCCCGACCCGGCGCAGGCCCGCGCGACCGCCGCCGACTCGGCCCGCGCCCTGGTCGCTAGCCGCCCCGCCTACCTGCAGGCCGGCTCCGACGACGCGTTCGTCCAGAAGCCGGTCATCTCCTCCGAGGGCACCCAGTACGTGCCCTACGAGCGCACCTACAAGGGCCTCCCGGTGGTCGGCGGCGACTTCGTGCTCGCCACGGACTCGGCCGGCAACCTGAAGTACGCCTCGGTCGCCCAGCAGCGGCCCATCGGCGCCCTCGCCACCACGCCCGCGCTGACTCCGGCCGCCGCCGCGAAGACGGCGCGCGCCCAGCTCAAGACCGTGAACGCGGTCGAGGGCACCACGCTCGTGGTCTACACGCTCGGCGCCGCACCGGCGCTGGCCTGGGAGACCACTGTTCGCGGCACCGGCGCGGACGGGCCGAGCCGGCTCACCGTCGACGTCGACGCCCGCACCGGCGCGGTCCTGCGCAAGCAGGAGCACGTCGTCCGCGGCACCGGCACCGGCGCCTGGAACGGGCCCAGCCCGCTCACGCTCAACACCACCCAGTCGGGCTCCACGTACACCATGAAGGACCCGACCGTCACCAACCTGAGCTGCCAGGACGCGGCCAACAACACCACGTTCAGCGGCTCCGACGACGTGTGGGGCAACGGCACCGCCACCAACAAGGAGACCGGCTGCGTGGACGCGTTGTTCTCCGCGCAGACCGAGCACAAGATGCTCGCCCAGTGGCTGGGCCGCAACGGCGCCAACGGCAACGGCGGCTACTGGCCGATCCGGGTGGGCCTCAACGACCAGAACGCCTACTACGACGGCAGCCAGGTGCAGATCGGCAAGAACACCGCCGGCCAGTGGATCGGCTCGCTGGACGTGGTGGCGCACGAGATCGGCCACGGCATCGACGACAACACCCCGGGCGGCATCTCCGGCGGCGGCACCCAGGAGTTCGTGGCCGATACGTTCGGCGCGGCCACCGAGTGGTTCGCCAACGAGCCGTCCAGCTACGACGCGCCCGACTTCCTGGTCGGCGAGAAGATCAACCTGGTCGGCTCCGGCCCGATCCGCAACATGTACAACCCGTCGGCGCTCGGCGACCCGAACTGCTACTCCAGCAGCATCCCGTCGACCGAGGTGCACGCCGCGGCCGGCCCGGGCAACCACTGGTTCTACCTGCTCGCCAACGGCAGCAGCCCGACCAACGGGCAGCCGTCCAGCTCGACCTGCAACGGCAGCAGCGTGACCGGCCTGGGCATCCAGAAGGCCATGAAGATCATGTACAACGGCATGCTGCTGAAGACCTCGTCCTCGTCGTACCTGAAGTACCGCACCTGGACGCTGCAGGCGGCGAAGAACCTCTACCCGGGCAGCTGCGCGGAGTTCAACACGGTCAAGGCGGCCTGGGACGCGGTGAGCGTGCCGGCCCAGTCCGGTGACCCGACCTGCGCCGGCGGCACCCCGACGCCCACCCCGAGCACCACGACCACCCCGCCGTCGGGCGGCTGCTCCGGCAACAAGCTCGCCAACCCGGGCTTCGAGTCCGGCAACGTGAGCTGGAGCGCCTCGTCCGGCGTCATCACCACCGCCAGCGGCCAGGCCGCGCACGGCGGCTCGTACAAGGCGTGGCTGGACGGGTACGGCTCGTCGCACACCGACACGCTCAGCCAGTCGGTGACGATCCCGGCCGGCTGCCGGGCGACGTTGAGCTTCTGGCTGCACATCGACAGCGCGGAGTCGACCACCAGCACCGCGTACGACAAGCTCACCGTCAAGGCGGGCAGCACCACGCTGGCCACCTACTCCAACCTGAACAAGGCCACCGGCTACGTGCAGCGGTCCTTCGACATCTCGTCGCTCGCAGGCACCACGGCGACCATCTCGTTCAGCGGCGTGGAGGACAGCTCGTTGCAGACGTCCTTCGTCGTCGACGACACCGCGGTCACCCTGAGCTGACCGTGGCGTGCGCGGCCGGTCGTCGTCCTCCCGGCGGCCGGCCGCCTCGCCGTGTCAGGCCCGGCGTCCCGCCGTGTCAGGCCCGGCGTCCCGCCGTGTCAGGCCCGGCGTCCCGCCGTGTCGGGCCGGCCGTTTCGCCGTGTCAGGCCCGGCGCGCGCCCTGGGACGCGGTGCCGCGGTCGCGGTGGATCCGCGCGGCCGCCTCGTGCATCGCGCGGCCGAACAGCTCGGCCTGGTCGCCCATGCTGCCGAGCCGGGCGGCGAGCGCGTCGGCGTCGGCCCGCGCCGACGCGCTGACCCGGGCGTCCAGCTCGGACAGCGCGGCGTTGGCGGCGGTGACGAAGTGTCCGCAGAGGACGTCGAGGGGCTCGCCGGCCAGCTCCGGGTCGATCGTCACGGAATCCAGCCGGCCACCCTGGACGGCGACCGCGCGGACCCGGCCGCCGGCGGCCGTGCCCTCGGCGCGCAGCAGGTCGCCGGGCTCGCCGTCGGCGTGCGCCGAGGCCCGGGAGCGCATCGCGGTGAGCGCCTGCTGCGTGCGGGTCAGCAGCTCGTCGATGCTCGCGGCCGCCGAGAACGGGTCGTTGGTCATATCCGCGCTTTCTTCACGTCTTAGCCGAGCATCGTGACACTAGCAACCGGCTCCGACGAATCGCGGTCACCGCCGTCGCGGACCGTCTCCCGGACGCCGGGAGCAGGCCGGACACCGTCGACGCGGCGTGTCGCGGACGGGGCGAACGCCCGGCCGGGGCGACCCGGCCGGGCGTTCTCGGACCGCTGTCAGCGCAGCCGCAGCCGCTGACCGGGGAAGATCAGGCCGGGGTCGTCGCCGACCACTGCGCGGTTGCGCTCGTGCAGGGCGCGCCAGCCGCCGTCGACGCGCTG
This sequence comes from Micromonospora sp. CNZ297, assembly GCF_007827625.1. Lineage (NCBI taxonomy): Bacteria > Bacillati > Actinomycetota > Actinomycetes > Micromonosporales > Micromonosporaceae > Micromonospora > Micromonospora sp. CNZ297. The sequence continues at coordinate 174,763 of NZ_VISU01000013.1, forward strand.
CGTCACGGCGATCTCCGACAGCGTGTCCCCACGCCGGACCAGGTACGTCCCGGCGCCGGACGACGGCTGCGGCGCCACCGTCGTCGTGGCGCGCTCGGGCGCGGCCCTGCGGGTGGCCGCCCGCTCCGGCGCGGCCTTGCGCGTGGCGGCCCGCTTCGGGGCCGCCTTTGTGGTGGCCCGCTCGGACCGGGTCGCCGCGCTCGCCGAGCCGCCCTTCTTGCCGCAGACCGGCCACGCGCCGATGCCCTGGCCGCGCCGCACCTTCTCCGCGACGGCGATCTGCTCGGACCGGCTGGCCAGGTCTGCGCGCGCGGCGTACTTCTTGCCGCCGTAGCCGTTCCAGGTGGCGCGGGAGAACTGGAGCCCGCCGTAGTAGCCGTTACCGGTGTTGATCTTCCAGTTGCCGCCCGACTCGCAGCGCGCGACCGCGTCCCAGTTGACGCCCGCGCTGGCCGGAGCGGCCGGGCCGAACAGGGTCGCGGCGCCGACGGCGGCGCCGGCCAGGACCGCTCCGAGGGCGGTACGGCGGCTTCGGGCAGAGTATTCAGTTGCCATGTGGATTCCTCCACGCCGACGAGGTGAGCTGTCGGGTTCGGGCCGAGGAGCCCGGCCGCCGGTGGCGGCTTCACCCCGAGGTGACGATGCACCGTGGAACGTGTGGTTCCCCCGCTCCCGCGCGAGGTCCGGTTACCGGGGACGGCGGCGGGATTTGGCGTTTCCGGCCCGCGGTGTCCGCGTCTGCGAACGAAACCGACGCTAGGAGCGATTTGTGACAATCGTCCACTTCTTGTGACGCTCTTCACCCGGCCGGGCTACCGGCGGCGGCGCTACGGTGGCAGGGCCAGGCAAGATCACGGGAGGGCTTGACGGATGACCGATCACGGACACGAGCTGACCTTCGGCGGCTTCATCACCCCCGCCGCCGGGCAGCCCGACCAGGTCGTGGCGCTGGCCCGGCTGTGCGAGCAGGTCGGGCTGGACCTGGTCACGTTCCAGGACCATCCCTACCAGCCGGGCTTCCTGGACACCTGGACGCTGATGTCCTACGTGGCCGCGGCGACCGAACGCATCCGCCTGGCCGGAAACGTCCTCAACCTGCCGTTGCGCCAGCCGGTGGTACTGGCCCGCAGCGTCGCCAGCCTGGATCTGCTCACCGGCGGCCGGGTCGAGCTGGGACTCGGCGCGGGCGCGTTCTGGGACGCGATCGAGGCGGCGGGCGGGCGGCGCCTGTCCCCCGGCGCCGCCGTCGACGCCCTCGACGAGGCGATCCGGGTGATCCGCGAGGTCTGGGACACCGGCAGCCGCGGCATGATCCGTGTCGACGGCGAGCACTACCGGGTGGTCGGCGCCAAGCGCGGCCCGGCGCCCGCGCATCCGGTCGGCATCTGGGTCGGCGCCTACAAGCCGCGCATGCTGCGCCTGGTGGGCCGCGCCGCGGACGGCTGGCTGCCGTCCCTGTCGTACCTGCCCAAGGGCCCCGACGAGCTGCCCGCCCTGAACGCGCTCGTGGACGAGGGCGCCCGGGCCGCCGGGCGCGACCCGGCCGCGATCCGCCGCATGCTCAACGTGACCGGCACGTTCGCCCGCTCGTCGGCCGGTTTCCTGACCGGGCCGCCGGAGCAGTGGGTGGAGGAACTGGCCGGGCTCACCCTGGAGCACGGCATCACCACGTTCATCCTCGGCAGCGACGAGCCGCGCGCGATCCAGATCTTCGGCCAGGAGGTGGCCCCCGCGGTCCGGGAACTGGTCGCCGCCGAGCGCGCCACGCCCGCCGGCGGCGCCCGGGAGGCCGCCGACGAGCCGACCACCGCCGGCGGCCCGAGCACGCTCGGCGTCACCCCCACCCCCGACCCGGGGGTACGCCTGAGCGCGCGCCGCCCGTGGGACGAGTCCACCCGCCCGAGCGCCCCGCCGCCGCCGGCCGGACACGTCTACCCGGCCCGGGGACAGGCCGCCGGGCAGCACCTGGTGGACGTGCACGACCATCTGCGCCAGGAGCTGGCCCAGGTGCGCGACCTGCTGGAACAGGTCAAGCAGGGCTCGGTCTCGCCGGGCCGGGCGCGGGCCGCGCTCAACGAGATGACCATGCGGCAGAACAACTGGACGCTCGGGGCGTACTGCGCGGCCTACTGCACGATGGTCACCCAGCACCACGGGCTGGAGGACGCCTCGGTCTTCCCGCACCTGCGCCGCTCAGAGGCCGGGCTGGCCGCGGTGCTGGACCGCCTCGAGGAGGAGCACGTGGTGATCCACGGGGTGGTGGAGAGCGTCGACCGGGCGCTCGTGGAGCTGGTCCGGCGGCCCGGCGACTTCACGCAGCTCCAGGAGGCGGTGGACCTGCTCACCGACACGCTGCTGTCGCACCTGTCGTACGAGGAGCACCAGATCGTCGAGCCGCTGGCCCGGCACGGGTTCTTCCCCGGCCAGCTGTGAGGTAGCTGACTTCTGCTTTCTTAAGTCAGGGGGTACCGTCGACGCCATGACGGACCTCCTTGCGCAGCGTGACTCCTGGTCCACCGCCAACTGCTCGATCGCCCGGGCGCTGGAGGTGGTCGGCAACCGCACCACGCTGCTCCTGCTGCGGGAGGCGTCGTTCGGCACCCGCCGCTTCGACGACTTCGCCCGGCGGGTCGGCGTCAGCGAGCCGGTGGCCGCCGCACGCCTCAAGCAGCTCGTCGCCGACGGGCTGCTCGACCGGCGTCCCTACCGGGAGCCCGGGCAGCGCACCCGCGACGAGTACGTGCTCACTGCGAAGGGAAGCGACCTGATCCCGGTGCTCGTCGCGCTGCGGCAGTGGGGCGACACGTACGCCGCCGACGAGGCGGGCCCGGCGGTGCGGGTGGCCCACGAGGAGTGCGGCGCCGCGGTGCACGCCCGGCTGCGCTGCGGCGCGGGGCACGACGTACCCCCCGGCGAGCTGGCCGTCCTGCCCGGTCCGGGCCTGCTGTCCGCCTGACCCCTCCCTTCCCCACACCTCGGAGCGAGACATGAAGATCGCTGGAAGCACCGCCCTGGTCACCGGCGCCAACCGCGGCTTCGGCCGGCACCTGGCCGCCGAACTCGTCGCACGCGGCGCCACCGTCTGGGCCGGCGCCCGCAACCCGGACACCGTGGACCTGCCCGGAGTCACCCCGGTACGCCTCGACATCACCGACCCCGAGTCGGTGGCCGCCGCCGCGCAGCGGGCCGGGGACGTGACGCTGCTGGTCAACAGCGCCGGCGTGAGCACCGGCACCGACCTGCTCGACGGCGACCTCGCGCAGATCCGGCTGGAGATGGAGACGCACTACCTCGGCACGCTGTCGGTGGTACGGGCGTTCGCGCCGCAGATCGTGGCCAACGGCGGCGGCACGATCCTGAACGTGCTGTCGGCGCTGTCCTGGTTCACGTTCCCCGGCGTCGGCGCGTACGGCGCGGCGAAGGCCGCCGAGTGGTCGATGACGAACGCCCTGCGCCAGGAGCTGGCCGGCCGGGGCGTCCGCGTCGCGGGCCTGCACGTGGGCTACATGGACACCGAGATGGCCGCCGCCGTACCCGGCCCGAAGGCCCACCCGGCCGACGTCGCCCGGCTCGCCGCCGACGGCATCGAGTCCGACAGCTACGAGATCCTCGCCGACGACGTGGCGCGCCGGGTCCAGGCCGGACTGTCCGGCGGTGTGGCCGCGCTCTACCCCGCGCTCCCCTGAGCCGACCCGCCTCCAAGGTGGCGGCGCCACCTCGGCGAGCCGTTGCCGACCAACCGGCTGCCACGACAACCGCCTGAGGTCCCTCCAAACGGGACCAGCCTCCCCCACCCTGGGACACCCAAGCGCTCGTCCCCAGTCTGGGAGACCCACCGTGATCAACACCAGTTCGGCGAAATGGCGGGGTCAGAGCCCGTCCGATACCACCACTTCGGCGAGCTGGAGTGGATCACGCAACTGACCCGACACCCGCCCGACCATCGACTTCCGAGCGGAGTCGACACCGGCTCGGCGAGGTGGCGGTATCGGTGGCATGCCGATACCGCCACCTCGGCGGCATGGAGTCGATCACGCCGGCTCGCCGGGGCGGGTCGGGCGAACCGGGTCGGGGTGGGGCTACAGGCCGCGGGCCAGGCGGTCGGCGAGGATCCGGGTGAACCGGGCCGGGTCGGCCAGCTCGCCGCCCTCGGCCAGCAGCGCCATGCCGTACAGCAGCTCGGCGGTCTCGGTCAGCGCGGCCGTGTCGCCGCCCTCCCCGTGTGCCTTGCGCAGCCCGGTGACCAGCGGGTGGGCCGGGTTCAGCTCCAGGATCCGCTTGACCCGGGGCACCTCCTGGCCCATGGCCCGGTACATCTTCTCCAGCGTCGGCGTCATGTCGTGCGCGTCGCCCACCACGCAGGCCGGTGAGGTGGTCAGCCGGGTGGACAGGCGCACCTCCTTGACGCTGTCGGCGAGCGCGCCGCCGAGGAACGTGAGCAGGTCGGCGTACTCCTGCCGTTCCGCCTCGGCCTTCTCCTTCTCCTCCTCGGTCTCCAGGTCAACCTGCCCCTTGGCGACCGAGCGCAGCGTCTTCCCGTCGTACGCGCCGACGCGCTCGACCCACACCTCGTCCACCGGGTCGGTGAGGATCAGCACCTCGTAGCCCTTGGCGCGGAACGCCTCCAGGTGCGGCGAGTTCTCGATGGTGGCCCGGTTCTCGCCGGTGGCGTAGTAGATCTCGGTCTGGCCGTCCTTCATCCGCTCCACGTAGTCGCGCAGCGTGGTCGGCTCGGCCGGGTCGTGGGTGCTGGCGGTGCGAACCAGTTCCAGCAGCGTCTCGGTGTTGTCCGGGTCCTCCAGCAGACCCTCCTTGACCACCGCGCCGAACTCGGTCCAGAACGTGCGGTACGACTCGGCGGACATGTCCTTGAGCGTGGCGAGCACCTTCTTGACCAGCCGCCGGCGCACCGCGCGGATCTGCCGGTCCTGCTGGAGGATCTCCCGGGAGATGTTCAGCGACAGGTCGTGCGCGTCCACGACGCCCTTGACGAAGCGCAGGTAGTTGGGCATCAGCGCGTCGCAGTCGTCCATGATGAACACGCGCTTGACGTAGAGCTGCACACCCCGGCGGCCCTGCGGGGAGAACAGATCGAGCGGGGCGTGCGACGGCAGGAACAGCAGCGCCTCGTACTCGAAGGTGCCCTCGCCGCGCATGTGGATCGTCTCGAGCGGGTCGGCCCAGTCGTGCGCGACGTGCCGATAGAACTCCTTGTACTCGGCCTCGTCGACCTCGTCCCGCGAGCGCGCCCAGAGCGCCTTCATCGAGTTGAGCGTCTGCTCCTCGCGGGTGGTGGCGCCGTCCTCGCCGGGCTTGTCGACAGTCATCCGGATCGGCCACGAGATGAAGTCGGAGTAGCGCTTGACGATCTCGCGGATCGTCCACTCGGCGGTGTAGTCGTGCAGGTTGTCGTCAGTGTCGACCGGCTTGAGGTGCAGCGTGACCGAGGTGCCCTGGGGCGCGTCCTCGACCTCCTCGATCGAGTAGGTGCCCTCGCCCGCGGACTCCCAGCGGGTGCCGCCGGACTGCCCGGCACGGCGGGTCAGCAGCGTCACCCTGTCGGCGACCATGAACGTCGCGTAGAAGCCGACGCCGAACTGGCCGATCAGATCCTGGGACGCGGCGGCGTCGGCGGACTCGCGCAGCTTGCGCAGCAGCTCGGCGGTGCCGGACTTCGCGATCGTGCCGATCAGGCCGACCACCTCGTCGCGGGTCATGCCGATGCCGTTGTCCCGCACGGTGAGCGTACGGGCGTCCTTGTCGACCTCGATCTCGATGTGCAGGTCGGAGGTGTCCGCCGACAGTTCCTTGTCGACGAGCGACTCCAGCCGCAGCTTGTCCAGCGCGTCGGACGCGTTCGAGATCAGTTCGCGCAGGAAGACGTCCTTGTTCGAGTAGATCGAGTGCACCATCAGCTGCAACAGCTGACGAGCCTCGGCCTGGAACTCCAACGTCTCGACGCGGTTGCTCACACCGACTCCCTCTCCTCTGGCGGGCCTACGGCGGAAAGGATACGAGGGGTGACGGCTGCGGCACGCACCGGCCGCCCCCGAAATCCACTGGTACAACCAGTTGACGGGTTGATGTGTTCGGGGCCACACTTCTGCGCATGACCTTCGATCCCGCGCCTCGTGTCTCGGTCTCCGACCACGTCTTCGGGCGGCTGCGCGACGCGATCGTGTCCGGCCGGTACGCACCGGACGAGACGCTGCCCGGCGAGCGGGAGCTGGCCGGCGCGTTCGAGGTCAACCGGCACGCGGTCCGGGAGGCGCTGCGCCGCCTGCAACAGCTCGGCCTGGTCCGGGTCAGCCAGGGCGGCGCGACCCGGGTGCTGGACTGGCGGGTCCACGCCGGGCTGGACCTGGCGCTGTCCCTGGCCCGCTCCACTGACGTACTCCCGGTCGAGACGCTGGTGCGCGACATGCTGGAGATGCGGGCCTGCGTCGGGATCGACGCGGCCCGGCTCTGCGCCGAGCGCGCGGACGCGGCGGTCGTCGCCGCCCTGGTCCGGGCCGCCGAGGAGTACGGCGACCTGGCCCCCGACCTGGACCTGATGAACGAGGCGAACATCGCCATCTGGCGGCTGGTCGTGCGCGGCAGCGGTAACACCGCCTACCAGCTCGCGTTCAACAGCCTCGTGGCTGGCACGTTCGCGGTCGGCGACGTCCCCCCGGACGCCCGCGCGGCCGAACTGCTGGACGTGGCCGGGCACCGCCGTCTCGCCGCGTCGGTCGCCTCCGGTCAGGGCGCGGCGGCGGCCCGGCACGCCCGGGCGCTGCTGACCGCGCCGGTCACCACCCCCACCACCCCCACACCCGGAAGGAAAGCGCGCGCATGATCCCCGCCGTGCTGTACGCCGTCCCGGCGTTCCTGCTCCTGATCGTCATCGAGGCGGTCTCCTACCGCTTCCTGCCCGACGACGACGAACGCGGCTACGAGCTGCGCGACACCACCACCAGCCTGTCGATGGGGCTGGGCAGCCAGATCATCGGCTTCCCGTGGAAGCTGCTCACAGTCGGCCTGTTCGCGGCGCTGTGGACCGTGGCGCCGGTGCACCTGTCGCCCGGCGACTGGTGGACCTGGGTGATCCTGTTCTTCGCCGACGACCTGGCCTACTACTGGTTCCACCGCTCGCACCACGAGGTACGCGTGCTCTGGGCCAGCCACGTCGTGCACCACTCCAGCGTCTACTACAACTTCTCCACCGCGTTGCGGCAGAGCTGGACGCCGATGACCTCGCTGCCGTTCTGGCTGCCGCTGGCGCTGCTCGGCATCCCGCCGTGGATGATCTTCCTCCAGCAGTCGGTCAGCCTGCTGTACCAGTTCTTCCTGCACACCGAGCGGATCAACGTGCTGCCCCGGCCGATCGAGTGGATCTTCAACACGCCGTCGCACCACCGGGTGCACCACGGCTCGAACACCGAGTACCTGGACCGCAACTACGGCGGCATCCTGATCGTCTGGGACCGGCTGTTCGGCAGCTTCGAGCCGGAGCGGGCCACCGCGCGCTACGGGCTCACCAAGAACATCGGCACCTACAACCCGCTGCGGGTGGCCACCCACGAGTTCGCCGCGATCTGGTCCGACGTACGCCGGGCCGACTCCTGGCGGCACCGCCTCGGTTACCTGTTCGGCCGTCCCGGCTGGCAGCCGGCCCGATGAGGCGCTCCTGGCTGCTGCCCCTGTTCGGGCTGGTCGCGGCCGTCGAACTGGTCGGGGTCGCGCTCGACTCGACCGCGCTCCAGTGGCTGGCCAAGCCGCTGCTCGCGCCGGTGCTGCTGGCGTACCTCTGGGCGCACCGGCGCCGCGTCGACGCGGTGGCGGTCGGCCTGGTCGCCGCCACCGCGGGCGACGTCGCCCTGCTCCTGCCGGGAGACACCGCGTTCCTGGCCGGCATGGGCTTCTTCCTGGTCACCCAGATCGCGTTCATCACCGCCTTCGTCCGGTACCGGCGTGCCCGGGGCGTGGCGTGGGCCGGTTACCTGCTCGCCTGGGCCGGCGCGAACGCACTGCTCTGGGGCATGCTCGGGCCGCTGCGGCTGCCGGTGCTCGGCTACAGCCTGGCGCTGTGCCTGATGGCCGCCGCCGCGACCGGGGTGTCCGCGCGGGTCGCCGCGGGCGGGGCGCTCTTCCTCGTCTCCGACCTGCTCATCGGCGTGGGCGCGGCCGGTGTGGACCTGCCCGTGCGGGGCCTGCTGGTGATGACCACCTACTGCGCCGCGCTGCTGCTCATCACCACCGGCTGGGTGGCCGCGGCGCGCCCGGCGACCGGCCCGCAGCCACCCCCGGCGGGTACTCTGCTCGCGTGGCCAGGGAGAACGGGCGCAAGCTGATCGCCTCGAACAAGAAGGCGCGGCACGACTACGACATCCTCAAGACGTACGAGGCGGGCATCGTGCTGGCCGGCACCGAGGTCAAGTCGCTGCGCGAGGGGCGGGTGTCGCTGGTCGACGCGTTCGCCCAGGAGCGCGACGGCGAGATCATGCTGTACGGCCTGCACATCGCCGAGTACGGCTTCGGCACCTGGACCAACCACGCGCCCCGGCGCACCCGCAAGCTGCTGCTGCACCGGGTGGAGATCGCCCGGATCCTGGAGAAGCTGCGCGACGGCGGCATCACGCTGGTGCCGCTGTCGATGTACTTCGCCGACGGCTGGGCCAAGGTGGAGCTGGGCCTGGCCCGGGGCCGCCGGTCGTACGACAAGCGCCAGGCGCTGGCCGAGCGGGACGCCAAACGCGAGATCGCCCGGGAGATGGGCCGCCGGCTCAAGGGCCGGACGGCGGCGCGGCGGGGCTGAGCGGGCCGTTTTCTGTCCCAGGGCGGTGGCACGCTGAGGCGCATGACCGATCTGACCTGGAACCCGCTGCTCCGCGAGCAGCTCACCTGGCACTGGACCTACCAGTTGCGCGACCGCCTCGCCGGGCTCCCCGACGCCGAATACCTCTGGGAGCCGGTCCCCGGCTGCTGGAGCGTGCGCCCGCGCGGCGACGACGGCATTCCGGCGATCGACTTCGCGATGCCGCAACCGGACCCGCCGCCGTTCACCACCATCGCCTGGCGGCTGGCCCACGTCATCGTGGGCGTGCTGGCCATGCGCAACGCGTCGCACTTCGGCCGCGCGCCCACCGACTACGGCTCGTTCCCCTACTCCCCGACCGCGGCCGGCGCGCTGGCCCAGCTCGACGAGGAGTACGCCGCCTGGACGGCAGGGGTCGAGGCGCTCGGCGAGGACGGCCTGGCCCGCCCCTGCGGCCCGGCTGAGGGGCCGTTCGCCGACGTCCCGATGGCCACGCTCGTGCTGCACATCAACCGGGAGGTGATCCACCACCTGTCCGAGGTGTGCCTGCTGCGCGACCTGTACCGCCACACGCCGGAAGCGGCGCGATAAATACAAGACTCCTTGTACATCATTCCTTGTCGGTCTAGCCTGGCGGCATGACTGACGGAACCGGCAACCGGCGGGTGAGCGACCCGCGAGCCATGCGGGCGCTGGCCCACCCCACCCGGCTGCGGCTGCTCGGCGAACTGCGCCTGCGCGGCCCGCAGACGGTCGGCATGCTGAGCGAACGGACCGGCGAGGCGGTCGGGTCGGTCAGCTACCACGTCGGCAAGCTGGCCGAGCACGGCTTCGTGGCCGAGGCGCCCGAGCTGGCCCGGGACCGGCGCGAGCGGTGGTGGCGGGCCGCGCACGCCACCACCGACTGGGATCCGCTCGAACTGCTGGACGACCCGGAGCGCCGGCTCGCCGGCAACATGCTGCGCCAGGCCGCCATGCAGCGCTATGTGGACCGCTACCAGGCGTACCTGGAGTCGGAGGCGAGCCTCGACCCGGCCTGGGTACGCGGCACCACCAGCAGCGACATCGTGCTGCGCCTGACGCCGGAGGAACTGGTCGAGCTGCGCGACGAGCTGTCCGCGCTGGGCCGGCGCTGGCAGGAACGCGGCGCACCCGGCCGGGCCGGCGCCGAGATGGTCACACTGATCTGGCAGGCGTACCGGGGGCCGCAGTGAACCGCGACCGCCGACCGTTGGCCGGACTGCTGATCGGGCACGCCGTCTCGCTGACCGGCAACGTGCTCACGCTCATCGCGCTGCCGCTCTACGTGCTCGCCGAGACCGGCTCGCCGGCGGCCACCGGGCTGGCCGGCGCGTTCGCCACCGCGCCGGTGGTGCTCGGCGGCGCGTTCGGCGGCGTGCTCGTCGACCGGATCGGCTACCGGCGGTCCAGCGTGCTCGCCGACGTGGTCTCCGGCGTGACGATCGCCGCCGTACCCCTGCTGCACTCCACCGTCGGCCTGCCGTTCCCGGCGCTGCTGGCCCTCGTCTTCGTCAGCGGCCTGCTGGACACGCCGGGGCAGACCGCGCGCACCGCGCTGCTGCCGGAGGCCGCGGCGGCGGCCGGGGTGCCGATCGAGCGGGCGGCCGGGTGGGAGGACGCGACCTCGCGCGGCGCCCGGATGATCGGCGCACCCTTGGCCGGCCTGCTGGTCGGTGTGTTCGGGGCGGTGCCGGTGCTGGCGCTGGACGCGGTGACGTTCGCCGTGTCGGCGCTCGTGGTGACGCTGCTGGTCCCGCGTGGCCTGCGACCGTCCGACGACGGCAGCGAGCCGGAGACCGGCGGCTACTGGCGGCAGTTCGCCGCCGGGCTGCGCTTCCTGGTCCGGGAGCCGCTGCTGCGCGCCATGGTCCTGCTGGTGCTGGTGACGAACCTGTTCGACGCGGCGAAGAGCAACGTGCTGCTGCCGGTGGTCGCCGAACGGGAACTCGGCGGGCCGGCCGCGTTCGGCCTGCTGGTGGGCGTCATGGGCGGCGGCGCGCTGGTCGGCTCGCTGGTGTTCAGCGCGATCGGGCACCGGCTGCCCCGCCGGGCCACGTTCGTCACCGCGTACGTGCTGTGCGGCGCCCCACCACTGTGGGCGCTCGCCGCCGCGCCGCCGCTGCCGGTGGTGGCCGTCGTGGTGGCGATGGCCGGGCTGGCCGCCGGCGCGCTCAACCCGCTGATGGGCGCGGTCCAGTTGGAGCGGGTGCCGCCGGCCATGCGGGCCCGGGTGTACGGCGTGATCGGCGCCGGCGCGTGGGCGGCCATGCCGGCCGGCGCGGTCGGCGCGGGATTCGCCGCGGACCGGTTCGGCCCCACGTCCACGCTCGTCGTGATGGGCGCCTGCTACCTGCTGGTGGTGCTGACGCCGCTGCTGGGCGGCCCGTGGCGGGACATGCGCCGATCCACTGTGGTACGGCAGCGGGAGCCCGAGCCGACGTCGGAGCGCCAGCGGGAAGCGCTCTCTTGACATCGACCGACTTCATTCATACCTTCATCGAAGTCTATTTGTATGGTTTGTTAACCGTTGGGCGGGGCCGGCCGCCGTGACGGTAACGGCCACCACCCCCGCAGGAGGCGCCCCGTGCGCACCATCCGTACCCTCGCCGCCCTGGCGGTGACAGCGGTCGGCCTCACCGCCGCCCTCACCGCCGTCCCCAGCACCCCGGCGGCCGCCGCCCCCGGCGCGGTCACCTGGTCCGACGACTTCAACGGCCCGGCCGGGGCCGCCCCCGACGCGAGCAAGTGGCGCTACGACATCGGTGGCGGCGGCTGGGGCAATAACGAGCTCCAGTACTACACGAACAGCACCCGCAACGCCGCGCTCGACGGCAACGGCAACCTGGTCATCACCGCCCGCAAGGAGAACCCGGGCGGCTACTCCTGCTGGTACGGAAGCTGCCAGTACACCTCGGCCCGGCTGCTCACCAACGGCACGTTCGCCCAGGCGTACGGGCGGTTCGAGGCACGCATCAAGGTCCCGCGTGGACAAGGGCTGTGGCCGGCGTTCTGGATGCTCGGCAACGACATCGGCACGAACCCGTGGCCCGGCAGCGGCGAGATCGACATCATGGAGAACGTCGGCTACGCCCCCTCGACCGTCTGGGGCACGCTGCACGGCCCCGGCTACTCCGGCGGCGGCGGCGTCGGCGCGTCCACCTCGCTGCCAGGCGGCCAGTCGCTCGCCGACGCCTTCCACACGTTCACAGTGGACTGGGCGCCGGACTCGATCACCTGGTACCTCGACGGCGTCGCGTACTCCCGCAAGACGCCCGCCGACATCGGCGGCAACCGCTGGGTCTTCGACCACCCGTTCTTCATGATCATGAACGTGGCGGTCGGCGGCAACTGGCCCGGCTCGCCGGACGGCAGCACCACGTTCCCGCAGACCATGACCGTCGACTACGTCCGCGTCCAGGCCTGGGACAACGGCGGCGGGGGCACCGGCGGCCAGATCGTCGGGTACGGCAACAAGTGCGTGGACGTGGCGAGCGCCAGCACCGCCAACGGCACCCCGGTGCAGCTCTGGACGTGCAACGGCACCGCCGCCCAGCGCTGGACCTGGAACGCCGACGGCTCGGTCCGCGCACTCGGCAAGTGCCTCGACGTGGCCGCCGGATCGACCGCGAGCGGCGCCAAGGTGCAGCTCTACGACTGCAACGGCACCGGCGCGCAGAAGTGGGTGTTCAGCGCGGCCGGGGACATCGTGAACCCCCAGGCGAACAAGTGCCTGGACGCGACGGGTCCGAGCTCGGCCGACGGCACCCGGCTGCAGATCTGGGACTGCACCGGCGGCGCCAACCAGAAGTGGCGGCGCTGACCGGTCCCCGACCCGGGGCGGGCGGCACCCCGCCCGCCCCGGCGCCCCTCATCCCCGCCCCCGCCCCCGCCCCCCGCCCCCGCCCTCCCTCCCCCTCTCCCCCGCGATCTTGCACTTTCGGCCCGAGCGGTGACGTGAATGTCCCATTCGCCCGGGCACAAACTGCAAGACGCTTCTATGTCTGTGGTGATCGGTTCGGCTGATTGCCGTTAGGGTTCGGCGTTGGTGATCACTTGGGTGGCTCTTCGTTGATCCGGC